>CAZTAE010000017.1:0-24010 GCA_964611535.1 uncultured Woeseiaceae bacterium | reverse complement strand
GCTCGAAGTTGAAACTGCGGCAGAAGCGCTTGCGGAGCGCCAGCCCCCAGGCGCGGTTGATGCGCGAGCCGTAGGGCGAGTGGATGACGAGGTGCTGGTCGCCCGTCTCGTCGAAGAAGCGCTCGAAGACGACGGTAGCGTGGGTGGGCAACGCCGTCAGCGCCGCACGCGTGGCGGCGCAGTAGTCGACGAGTTGGCGAGCCACAGGCTCCTCCAGCGCAAGCTCCTCGCGCGCCCACCTGAATGCTTTGTCCTCGCCCTCCTCCAGCCGCTGCGTCAGTTCCTCGTTGAGCCGGCTCACGGCGGCGGAAAGCTCGTCGCTGCGACCCGGCGCCTCGCCGAACCAGAACGGGATGTTGGGCGGCTGGCCTTTCGCGTCCTCGACGAATACCTTGCCCGACTGCACGCGGGCGATGCGGTAGGACGTGTTGCCGAGCTGGAAGATATCGCCGGGAATGCTCTCGAACGCGAAGTCCTCGTTCAGCGTGCCGACGCGGAAGCCCTCGGGCAGCAGCACCACCTCGTAGTCGAACTGGTCGGGGATGACGCCGCCGTTCGTCAGCGCCGTGATCCGCGCGCCGCGCCGGGCGCGCAGGATGCCGTTGACCGCGTCGCGGTGCAGGTAGGCACCGCGGCGGCCGCGGCGGGTCGTGTAGCCGTCGGCGAGCATGCGGACGACGGCAGCGTATTCGTCCCGGGCCAGGTCGTGGTAGGGCCAGGCCTCCTTCAGCTTCCCGAACAGCTCCTCCTCGCCCCACTCGCGGCCCGCGACCTCGGCCACTACCTGCTGCGCGAGGACGTCGAGCGGCCGCTCCGGAATGAAGAGCCGGTCGAGCTCGCCGCGCCGGACGCAGTCGAGCAGCGCAATGCACTCGACCAGGTCGTCGCGCGAGAGCGGAAACAGCCGGCCTTTCGGCGTCGCGTGGACGGCGTGGCCGGCGCGGCCGACCCGCTGCAGCAGGGCGCCGATGGCGCGCGGCGAGCCGAGTTGACAAACGAGATCGACGTCGCCGATGTCGATGCCGAGCTCGAGCGAGGAGGTAGCAACCAGCGCCCGCAGCGTGCCCGCCTTCAGGCGTTGCTCGGCATCCAGCCGGTGCTGGCGGGAGAGGCTGCCGTGATGCGAGGTGACGACGTCCTCGCCAATGCGCTCGGCGAGATGCCGCGCCACCCGCTCGCACTGGCGGCGGTTGTTCGCGAAGATGAGCGTCGTGCGATGCCCCGCCACCAGCTCCGCGAGCTGGTCGTAAAGCTCGGACCAGACCTCGGTGGCCATGAACGCCTCGAGCGGCGAGCGCGGCAACGCCAGGGCCAGGTCGCGTTCGCGCTGGTGGCCCGTGTCGATGATTGCGCAGTCGCGGCTACCGGTCAGGAATTGCGCCACCGCCTGCATCGGCTTCTGCGTGGCGGAGAGGCCGATGCGCACCGGCGGGGCCGCGCACAGCGCGTCGAGCCGCGCCAGCGTGAGCGCCAGGTGCGCGCCGCGCTTCGTGCCGGCGACGGCATGGATCTCGTCGACGATCACCGTCCGCACCGCGGAAAGCATCGCGCGGCCGGACTCGGAGGTGAGCAGGATGAACAGCGACTCCGGCGTCGTCACGACGATGTGCGGCGGCGTGCGCCGCATCTTCGCCCGCTCGTGCTGCGGCGTGTCACCGGTGCGTACCAGCGCGCGGATCTCGACGTCCGGCCGGCCCTGGCACAGCAGCTCGTCGCGGATGCCGGCGAGCGGCTCCTCGAGGTTCCGGTGGATGTCGTTCGAGAGCGCCTTCAGCGGTGAGACGTAGAGCACCCGTGTCTCGTCCGGCAGGCCGCATTCCTCGCCCTCGCGCACCAGGTCGTCGATGGCCGAGAGGAAGGCCGCCAGCGTCTTTCCGGAACCGGTGGGCGCCGCGAGCAGGGTATGCCCGCCACGGCGGATCGTCGGCCAGGCCTCGCCCTGCACGGGCGTGGGCCTTCCGAACTTGCGCGCGAACCAGGCGGAAACGGCAGGATGGAACAGGGCACTCTTCACGGGCCTAGGATACCGCAGCTTGCGGCCCCGGAAGCGCCCCGAACACTCCCGCACGCAGCGAGATCGCCTGTGCCCCGGACCTTCCGGCCATTCTCGCCTGCCACATAAGAAAGGACGGCGGCCCAGGGGCCGCCGTCCGGTCTGACGAGCGCGAAGCGCGCCTGGAAGGAGAGCTTCAGATTCGCCGTGCAGGTGCGGCCCAGCGCACTCACCCTGGATCAGGGCAGCTTGCCGCCCAGGGCAGCGAACCAGCGACTCCTGCCCACTCGGCGTATCGATAGAACGTGAATAACGGCACGGCTAACAATACATTATGTAACTGGCGCGCCACAGGTGAAAAGTGAGCGGTCGCAGCTGCGACGGCGCTCACGACTCCCGGTCCGACGGCCCCCCGCACCTCTGCCGAATTTCCAGGCTCTTGACCTCCGGGAGGAGCGGACGCTTTACTTGCAGATCCGGGGAGGGGCAGGGGCTATTCCCATGAGCGATTTCACACGGCGGAGATTCCTGGCGCAGGGAAGCGCGAGCCTGCTCGTCTTCCACGTGGCCGGCTGCGAGATGCAGCTCACGCCGCAGGAGGCGGAGGAACACGGCGCCGACCTGCGCGTCCTCAGCAAGCCGGAGGCGGAGAGCCTGCGCGCGATCGGCGAGGTCCTGGTGCCCGGCAGCCGCGCCGCGGGGCTCGCCCATTTCCTCGACCACCAGCTCGCGGCGCCTCCCGAAGACCAGATGCTCATGATCCGGTATCTGGGCGTCCGCCGGCCGTTCGCGCCCTTTTACAAGAACGGCCTGGCGGCCCTCGAGCGGTCGGCGCAGGCGGCGGGCGCGGCCGGCTTCGCGGCGCTCGATGCGGCCGCGCAGCGCGACCTCGTCGCGGGCATGGCGGCAGGTGAGGTGCCGGGCTGGGCTGACGGACCGCCGGCCGGCCTCTTCTACTTCGTCGTGCGCAATGACGCCTTCGACGTGACCTACGGGACGATGGAGGGTTTCGAGGCGCTCGGCATCCCCTACCGCGCGCATATCCAGCCGCCCAGCCGGTGGGGCGAGTGACGCTGCCTCGCGAGAAGGTCGACGCGGTCATCGTCGGCTCCGGCGCTGCCGGCAGCGCCATGGCGGCGAAGCTCGCGCGTGGCGGCAAGTCGATCGTCGTGCTGGAAGCCGGTCCCGCGCGCGGCATGCAGGACCTCGTCAGCTCCGGGCTTTGGGCGCGGCGGCTGAAGTGGGCCGGGTCGCCGGTGATCGAGGAAGGCGAGCAGCCGGTCGGCCACGTCTTCAATTCGGGCTATGGCACCGGCGGCAGCGCGCTGCACCACTACGCGGTGTGGCCGCGCCTGCACGAAGAGGATTTCGCTTCCGGTGCGCGCTACGGGCGCGGACTCGACTGGCCGATCGCCTACGCGGACCTCGCGCCCTGGTACGACGCCGTGCAGGAAGAGCTCGGCGTCTCCGGCGATGCCGCGGCGGAAAGCTGGCGCCCGCCCGGCGCCGATTATCCGTTGCCGCCCGTGCCGGTGTTCGCGCAAGGCGAGATCATAGCGCGAGGCTTCGCGGCGCGAGGTATGACCACGGCGCCGCTCCCGCTCGGCGTGCTGTCGCAGGCGTATCGCGGCCGCGCGGGCTGCATCTGGGACGGCTGGTGCGACGCCGGCTGCCCGATCGGTGCCCTGGCAAACCCCCTGACGGTGCACCTGCCGCAGGCGCTCGCGGCCGGCGCCGTCATCGAGACCGGAGCCACCGTCACACGCATACTGACGGATTCGAGCGGCGAGCGCGCCACCGGCGTCGAGTTTGCACGTGCGGGGGGCGAGCGCGGTCGGGTGATGGCGGACGTCGTGGTACTCGCCGCTTTTGCGATCGAGAATCCGCGCCTCCTGCTCGCCTCCGCCGGCGAGCAGCATCCGGTCGGGCTCGCCAACTCGAGCGGCGTCGTCGGCCGCTACCTCATGAGCCATGCGGCTGGACTCGTCTACGGGCTCTTCGACGAGGAGACGCAGTGCGCTACGGGCCCCTTCGGCGGCCAGCTCCTGAACCAGGACGGGTACGGCAAAGAGACGCACGCGGCGCGCGGCGCCTTCGGCAGCTACCAATGGATGATTGCGCAGGCCGTGCGGCCGAACGATCTGCTCGGCATCGGCACCACGCGCCCCGATCTGTTCGGTCAGGACCTGCACGCGTTCATGCGGCGCGCGGCGCGCGGGTTCGCGTCGATGACCGCCGTGGTCGAGGACCTGCCGGTGGCCGCGAACGCGGTGACACTGAGCGACGAGAAGGACGCCTGCGGTGTCCCGCTGGCGAAAGCGACGCACACCGCGGACCCGGCGAGCCATGCGCTCTGGCAGGCCGTGCTCGAGGAGGGCAAAGCGGTGTTCGAGGCGGCCGGCGCGGCCGAGGTATGGGCAGGTCCGCGCGGGTCCATGCACATCATGGGCGGCACGATCATGGGGGAGGATCCCGCTGCTTCCGTCACGGACAGCTTCGGGCGGTGCCACGACGTCGGCAACCTGGTGATTGCGGGACCGGGGCTGTTTCCTTCCAGCGGCGGGGTGAACCCGACCTTCACGGTTCACGCGCTTACCGCGCGTGCTGCCGATCACCTGCTCTCGAACTGGTCCTCACTGACGACTTAGCCCCTGTCCGTCACCGTTTCTCGGGTGAGCTCGGCAGCCATCCTGTTCGCACAACGGTTTTCCCGGGGGGACGAGTCCAGGGACGGCTCCCGACCGCTCCTACGCCGGCGGAATGTTCGCGTTCAGCCGGAACAGGTTCATCGGGTCGTACTTCTTCTTGATCTCCTGCAGCCGGCGATAGTTGTCGCGGTAGGACTCCTGCACCCAGTTGTTGCCGTCCTCGTTGTAGCTGTCGATGTTGAGGTAGGTCCCGTCGTACTGGTCGTACTTCTCCCGCATCTCGTTCCATGCGCCGCGCGTCCACGCGATGCCCTCCTCGTCGTCGGCAGGATCGGACCAGGTGACGTTGTATTCCATCAGGTACTTCCATCCGCGGCCGGGAAAGGCGGTCGCGTCCGGCGCGATCCGCTGGCTGGCGCCGTTCAGGTTATGCAGCACCAGCGGACAGATTTTCCCGTTCGGCGGCCGGTCGAGGAAGTGGTCGACCAGCGTGTCCACCATGTCGTCGTCCATGCGGTCCATGTAGAGCGCTTTCCAATAACACTGCACACCGCCGTAAGGGAGGTACGGGTCGAACAGCTGCTGGATATCGACGAAGCGCATGGGCCCGCTGAAGTCGAGTAAGGTCGGGGCAAGCTCGCGCAGGGGTTGCACGAATCTTTCGCCCTCTTCCACCGGGCCGGCGTACACGCCGCAGGGGACGACCACGTCCTGGCCGACGGTTTCCCGCGGATAGTTCGGGAAATCGGGAATCGTCCAGAAGAAAAATTCCGTGGTGAATTCGTCCGGCGCCGTCTTCATGAACTCGCGCCAGCCGCGCAGCACGTCGCGCGCGTGCTCGGCCGCGTAGATCGGGTTGCACAGCATGACCTGAGGACCGAGCTCGTGCAGGTCGAATTCGAAGGTGACGACGACGCCGAAATTGCCGCCACCGCCGCGCACTGCCCAGAACAGGTCCGTATTCTCGCTTTCGCTCGCACGGCGAAGCTGCCCGTCCGGCGTCACGATCTCGACCGCGCGCAGGTTGTCGATCGACATGCCGTGCTTGCCGCGCAGCCAGCCGTAGCCGCCTCCCGTCGTAAGACCGGCCACGCCCGTCGTGGAGACGACGCCACCAGGGCACACGAGGCCGAACGCCGCGGTCTCGTGATCCACGTCGCCGAGCGTCGCGCCACCCTGTACCCAGCCGATCTTGTTGACCGGATCGATGCGAACGGCATTGAGCTTTTCGAGATGGATCATGAGCCCGCCATCGCACACGGCATTACCGGCGACGCCGTGGCCACCGCCACGCACCGCCGTCAGCACCCGGTGCTGCGCGGCAAAACGCACGCACTCCATGACATCCGCGACACCGGAACAGCACGCGATCAGCCCCGGGCGCTTGTCGATCATGCCGTTGAATATGCCCCGCGCGTCCTCGAATCCGGGGTCGTCCGGCGCCAACAGCGGGCCGCGCAGCGCCGCGCGAAATGCCTGCAGCGCTGCATCGTCCAATTCGATCTGCTTGCCGTCGAGCGTCATGATCTTCGTCATCTTCAATGTTCCTCGGGAGTTCAGCGATCCGTAGTTCACAAAGAATACCGCGTGCGAACGTGCCTTCCAACGACCGCTCGCCGCGAGCCGATCCGGCAGGCGCTTTGCCGCGGATGTCAGAAATCGCTTATCCGCGGCCTGGAAGTGCTGTGGCTGTCTATAATTCCATCGACATGAAGTAGCGCAGCACTTCATTACTGCCGTCGTATATTGGCATGACCATGGAGTCGCGTACGAGCTTCTCCGCCGGATAGTCTTTCATGTAGCCATAGCCGCCCAGCACCTGCATTGCATCCACCGTGACTTTCCGGGCAACTTCTGACGCGTAGACTTTGGCCATCGACGGATTCACGTCGTCTCCCTGTTTGCCTTGGTCGCTTGCCCACGCGATCCGCTGTATCAGCAGTCGTCCGGTCTCAATGGCCATCTTGGCATCTACCAGCATATTGCCTACAGCCTCATACTTGATGATCGGCTGGCCCCAGATGCGCCGCTCCTTGGCGTAATCCAGTGCCATCTCGTAGGCTGCACGCGCCACACCGAGGCCGAGCGCTCCCATACCGACGCCGTTCGCGTGGTAGGTCTGGAGCAGAATCTCCACACCCTTGCCTTCCTCGCCGAGCCTGTCGTCTCCGGAAAGCTTCATGTTGTCGAAAACCAGCTCGCCGTTGCTGGACGCGCGGTGCCCCATCTTGTCTTCGATCTTGCCGACGGAAAATCCGGGGGTCGTAGACGGGAAGAAGAAAATGGAGTTGGAGACGAAGTTCGCACTCTCCTTGTCGGTACGGGCCATGCAGCCATACAGCCGCGATTGACCTGCGTTGGTGATAAAGGTCTTCGCTCCATTGATTACATACTCGTTACCCGTCCACTTCGCAGTGGTCCTGGTGCCGAATCTCGGATCCTCCGCCGGATAAAAGATCTCGGTTCCTCCGGAGGGCTCCGTGCCGCCGAAGCCGAGGGAAAAGGTACCGGACTTGTCATCGCAGAACGGAACCAGCCATCGCTGGCACTGCTCAGGCGTCGCGTTCGCAGCGATCATTCGGGAAATCGCGCAGGTAGCGGCGAAGCTGAACGCGACGCCTGCATCGCCGACGGCGAGTTCCTCCATCATGATCGAAAAGTCCACCAGGCCACGCCCCATGCCGCCGTATTCTTCGGGCACGAGCAGGGTGTGGAAGTCCAGCTCGAAGCCCTTGCGGATCAATTCCTGCGGAAAGGATTCCCGCGGGTCGGTGATCTGGTCGATCTCCGCCGCCATCGGCTTGATTTCGCGCTCGGCAAAGCGCCGGCATGTCTCCTTGAGCTGTTTCTGTTCGTCGGTCAGTTCGAAGTTAATCATTTGTTATGCCTCCCGCACTCAGAACCAGCAGCCGCCGCTATTCCGCCTGAGGCACTACGGCGAACACCCCGATGCCGGGGCCGACCATTCTGGACTTGTGCCCCTTGCCGTCGGTATCTTCCACCAGCAGAATGTGTCCGGGGCCGAACGTGCGCTTTTCTCCGTCGGAAACCTCGAACTCCATCTCCCCCGACAGCGGAATAATGAACTGGCGCCGGGGCGCTGGGTGCCATTCGCCACCGAGCCATCCCGCGGGCATCGAGACGAAGTGGAAGCCATCGGCATTCATGATGCCGTCCTCGGGAAACCAGACCGTGGGTATTTTGCTGCCATAGTCCTGATAGACAAACGTCACGCTCACGTCGTCGAAGTGGGTCTCGTTGTCTGCGCCGGTATAGATGCGCGCGTAGCTGAGCAGCTCAGCGGTCTTCTCCGTCTTCGGTTCGTCCGCGGCGTCGTCCGCCAATGCAGGCGCGCATGCCATCAGCGCGGCAACGGTCCCGAACAACCCCGTCCTGAGTAGTTTGTGCACGATTTCCTCCGGCTACGAGTGACTGAATTCAGATGCCTAAAGGCGCAGGGGAAGGGATCGCAACCGCTTGCCCGTGGCGCGAAACACTGCGTTGGCAACGGCCGGCGCGACGGGTGCAACGGCGCATTCGCCCACTCCCGCCGGATGGTCCCCGCTCTCGATGAAATGGATCTCCATCTTTGGCGTCTCGTCCATCCGCAGCAGTAGAAAATCGTTGAAGTTGCCTTGCTTCACCGCCCGATTCTCAATCGTGATCTCGGATTTCAGGGCCGCCGTCAGGCCCCAGACGATGCAACTCTCGATCTGTGTCCGGGCGATGTCGGGGTTGATGACCATGCCCGGATCCACGGCGGTGACCACTCGCCGTACAACGATCTGCTTACCGTTGATCTCGACGTCGGCCACCTGGGCGACGACCGTTCCCTTGATGGCATCGACGGCCACCCCCTGGAAAACACCCGGCGCCGTGCTCCCCCAGTCAGAGGCCTCCACTACCTTGTCGAGGACAGTCCGGGCCCTCGAGCCGGGTTCCAGGTGGGCCCTGCGGAACTCTATGACGTCCGCACCGGCCTGATGAGCCAGTTCGTCGATGAAACCCTCCATGAAGAACCCGTTGAACGAGTGTCCGACCGAACGCCAGAAACTGACCGGTATCCCGGGCTTCCACATCACCTGATCGACGTCCATTTCTCCCAGGCGGTAAGGGGTGTCGACGGCGCCTTCGATATTCTCCGTATCCTCGCTGGCCGCCCCCGCGACGATCCCTTCGAATTCTGCCTCCGGCAGCGAGCGGGGGAACAGGCGAGCCCGAATTCCGCGGAGCAGGGTGGCCTGGAGACTGGGGGCGCAGATGCGGTAGCGCCACCGCGTCACTCCGCCAGCGCTCACATCGGCGCTCATCCTGCATTTCACCGCGGGCCGGTAGAGATCGTGCCGGATATCGTCTTCGCGGCTCCAGATGATCTTCACCGGGCGCCCGACCCTGTCGGCAATCAGCGCTGCCTCGATGCTGGCGAACGGGTAGACGCGGCGGCCGAAGCCCCCACCCGCGAAGGTACTGTGAACGACGACCTGCTCGACGGGCCGGCCGAGGGCCTCGGCCACGCCGGCCTGGATGATTCCCGGGGCCTGGGTAGACATCCACACGTCCACCCGGTCCACCCCGACCGCCACGGTCGCATTCATGGGCTCCATGCACGCATGCGCCTGGAAGGGTGCGGTGTACTCGGCGCTGACGACCTGATCGCCGCCGAAGTCGCCGTCCTCGGTAGCACGCGCATCCAGCAGGCGGTCCTGCTCGCGCTCGATGGCCGCGCTGGATTGGCGAGTCGACTCGTCCACCCGCCATTCCGCCTTCACCCGCCCGGCGGCGCGGCGGGCGTGCCAATAGCTGCCGGCAACCACGGCGACACCCGCTTCGATGTCGAAAATATCGACGACCCCCCGCATCCTGCGCGCCTCCCCGGCATCGAAAGCCTTCAGGGTGCCGCCGAAGTGAGGACAGCGCACGACAACCGCGGTCAATGCATCGGCAATGGTCGTATCGATGCCGAAGGCCGCGGAACCGTCCACCTTGGCCGCACTGTCCAGCCGCTCCTCGAACGTGCCGATGGAGCGGAAATCCTTCCGTGCCTTCAGTTCGACTCGGCCGGGTACCGGCAGCGTTGCCGCGAGGGCCGCAAAATCGCCGATGTTCGCGCGCTGCGATCCGTTTCGCTGCATGACGAACCCGTCCTCCATCCGGAGAGCCTCCGGCTCGACGGACCAGGTCTGCGCCGCTGCCTGCAGCAAAAGGGCGCGAACGGCGGCGGCGGCCTCCCGCACCGGCAGATAACAGGTAATCATGGAACTGCTGGCGTTGGTGATCTGCAGATCGAACTGCGGATTCAGATAGTCGGGGTGAATGCCGGAGAACTGCGTCTCGATGCGCCGGGGGGAGACACCCAGCTCCTCAGCTACCAGGGTCGTCAGGCCGGTGAGTATTCCCTGCCCCATCTCCGTCTTGTGAATCTGCAGAACGATCCTGCCCTGTGGCGTGACCTGGACGAACGCGTTCGGCTGCAGGGCGCCCGGGATGCCGTGCGGATACCGCGGCGGTGGGTCTTCGCCGGCAAAGGAAATCCCCAGCACCAGGCCACCGCCGACGACTCCACCGGCCACCAGCAGATCGCGCCTCGTCAGTTTCATTCTTCCGCTTCCCCTGCAGGCTCGCCGGCGGCCCTGTGGATGGCCTGCCGTATCCGCTGATAAGTGCCGCAGCGACAGAGGTTGCCGGCCATGGCGCGATCTATGTCCTCGTCCGTGGGCGCGGGATTGGCAGCGAGCAGGGCGGCGGCCGACATGATCTGGCCGGACTGGCAGTAGCCGCACTGCGGCGCGTTTTCCCTGATCCAGGCCAGCTGGAGCGGATGCCGCCCGTTTTCCGACAGGCCTTCGATCGTCGTCACCGCTTTCCCTGCAATCTCCGAAACCGGCACGAGGCAACTCCGTGCGGGCGCGCCATCAACATGCACGGTACAAGCGCCACAGGCGCCAATGCCGCAACCGAACTTGCTGCCGGTGAGGCGCAGGTCTTCCCGCAGGACCCACAGTAGCGGCATATCCGGATCGCCCTCGAACTGGTAAAGCTCGCCGTTGATCTTCAATTCCAGCATCTGTCTACCTTTGCAGTGCGTGCATCAGTCGAATCTTGCGGGCACGGCACTGAGGGCGGCATCGTTCAGAACCTCCGGTGCCGGGTAACTCAGCTTGCTGTGCGACAGCGACATGTCCAGCAGGCTCTCGCATTGCAGATAACCAACGAGCGCGGGATTGACCACGGGGACCGGCAGCCTCGCCGCGAGATAGAGATGAGACTGGTACATCGTCGTAGAGCCCAGCACGATCGCCTCGGCGCCGTCGTCCTCGATGGCTCTACGCGCCGCCGCCAACAGCGCGCTGAATACGACGTCTTCCTTGCCGGTGAGCAGCGCCTCGAGGTCGGGACGCGTGCTTATGTGGCTGACCGAGGCCAGACGATCGAGAAGACCGTGGCGGGAGAGTACTTTTCGGTAGGCGGGCGTCCAGCGGTCCCAGAGGGTCAGGATCGAAAACCGCGCCGCCAGCGAGCAAGCGGTGAGAAACGACGTCTCGCCCGCTCCCACCACAGGGATCGAGAGACGGGAACGTACCGCTTCAAGGCCGGTATCAGTGACGGTATTAATGCACACGGCGTTGAAGCCGTCACTTTCGGCCGCATGTGCGGCCTCGAGTACAAAGGCAGCGGAAAGCGCATCCTCATAATAAGAGTCGAGAATGCTACCGCCCTCCCTCGGGAAGGCAAAACCCACTTCGGTGTCCGGTCGTTTGATGTCGTCGGGGATTTGGGCCTTGAACAGCCCCCGACCGGCCTCCGGAACAGGAACCGGTAAGACCATCAGAATTCTACGCAACTTGCTCACTGGTAACTCTGTACTTCGTGCGGCCAATTATCGATTTACGCTTAGACTAGCATCTATCGTGCAACGATCTGAGATCTCTGGCTCCAGGAACACGACCTGGCAGTCGTTACGGCAGCCAAAACAGCAAACGGCTTCGCCGGACGCAACGGCGCAAAGAGACTTACTGATGAAACTCCACCACAGCAGCGCCGGTACCGTACAACGGTCCGTAGCCGTGAACGGTCGCCTCTGCAAAATTCCCCCCCATCCCGCCGAGCAGAAAGGCCAGATGCTTGAACCCCATGTCCACCTTTGCTTCCGCAGCATACCGGGGGCAGGCTTCCCGCAAGGCTCCGACATTCCCCTGCTCCATGAGTCGCAGGATCTTCCGGTTCCACTCATCGTCACCCGAAGTAGCAACGTGATCATCGCTGATGTCGATCGCGTGGCGGAAGCACGATCCAGACAGGCCGCCAACAGCGACAATCGCCACCTTCCTGTGCAGCCCCGCTGCCTGCTCTACGGCGATGCGGCCTATTTCCTCGGTGCGCTGCCAGTCGTGATATACATTGTTGGCCGTTATGACCAGCGGAATTCTGTTATCCGGATTCATGAAGCTGGCAGCAACGATGGTGCCGGTATCGATCGGAAATTGATCGTAATTGACACCCTTGGATTTGATACCGGCGTCATTGCAGGCAGCTACGGCCGCCCCAGCCAGCTCCGTATCGATATCGATGGCGAACGGCAAATCACCGTATTCGTGCCAGTTCTCATCGACATGCACACCCTCCAGGTGCGGCCTTGTCTGCCACAGTTGATCCAGCACGGCTATCCACTGTGTGGAGTACACGACGATCGTATCCGCAGCAGACTTCGCCAATGCCTTGCCGGCTGCCTGCATGGCCTCCGCCAGCCCATTCCAGGCGGAATTTTCCGGCTGCACCCGCAGTAATGGTGATCCAGGAACCAGAAATGCGGAAACAACTGCCATCGGACTCCCCTAGGCAGCTTGTGCCAGACCGGCTTTGATCAGATTCCATTCCATCACCGCATTGCCCGTGCCAATGACGGTTCCATATCCGTGCAACACTCCCGGGATCTCCGGATATCCCATGGCGGCGAACATCCACGTGAACGCGCCGGATTTCACTTCAGCGAAGGCTTCGTCGATAAATTGAGGCAATAATTCGAAAACCTCCTGCGTCTTTCCCCGCCGTAACAGGTCAATCATGCGCATGTCCCAAAGGTAGCCCTCGTAACTCTGCGGATGCTCCGCCGACATATCCTCCGGGGGCTCCGGTTCGACGCTGAAGTGATAGTGACAAAGCGTATTCGAGGCCAGTAATACGGCGCGGCGTCCGGAGTCTTCAATGGCCTTGCGCGTGGCTTTCCCCAGCACATCCATCTCTTCCAGCCCTTCCTGGGTTGTGAGGTAGTACGGCGAGTTGTTCGCAGAAAGGCCCACCACCGGGATATCCCATTGCGGCCGCATCATGTGCAAGGTTGTAATAGTGCCGTAATCCACCCGGAACTTCGGGTTACGCATCATCTTCGTCGTCAGGCCATTGGCCGCCGCTTCCCGGCAGCAGGCTTCGGCCAGCTCGACATCTACTTCCAATTCGAATGAGTAGCGAAAGAGGTTGGGAAAGATCGGATCGACGGACTTGCCGCTTAAATGGCTGACGCCCAGGAAATGATGGCCCTGTTGCGTGACCCAGTGCGGGGAATGCACCAACAGCACATCCGGCTTGAGTTCATCCAGACTCGCACGCGCACGTTCATAGGCCCAACGCAACTGCTCCCACCCGCCGTTCGACCGCGCCTCGTTTTGCGGCGGGTTTTCTCCATACACCAGATGTGGAGGATGAGGCGCCAAAAACCCGGCGATAATCTGGCCTGCACTCATCGCTGCTGCCTCCCCGGAACGGCTGCGAAAGCGGCAGTTTATCGTCCGATTGTCTTCACGACATGTCCGAATTGGCATTCGGATTGTGCAATACAAGCAGATGCCTACCGCATCAATTTCGTCCTCGAACCGTGTTCAAATAGAATACCGGCGTTTGCCCGAATCCTTCACCGTAGCAGGAGAAAAAACAATGAAAAACCGCCGATTGCCGACTGGCGTCATCGTTGCCACATTTCTCTTTGCTCCCTATCAGCTACATGCGCAGCAGTCGTCGGAATACACGCCGGCGCAGTGGTGGCCATCCGAATGGGGCGAAGAAGACCAACTGGGGGCGCTGAACCGCCTGACACCGGCAAAGGTTCTGGAAGCGTCGCAACTGATTGAACAGGGGGTCATCTACGACATGACCCGTGTCTTTGAGGAAGATATGCCGCTGTTCGACCTGACTCCGGGCGCGCGCAAGTTCACCTTGTCGATTCCCGGCGCGCCGACCTGGGGACCCCTCGGAAAAAACAAGTTGGCCTGGAACGAGGACTACATAGCGGGTCACCTGGCGCAGGATGGCACGCAGTTCGATGCCCTGGCTCATATGGGGACGGTACTGGGCAAGCCGGGCGATCTCAATGCCATCCGTTACTACAATGGCTGGTCACATGCGGAGATCGGCGGCAGCCGCGGGTTCACCAAGCTCGGCGTCGAGCAAACCACTCCCATATTTACGCGCGGGATCCTCATCGACGTTGCCGCTTACAAGGACCGCATGCTGGAGCGCTCGGAGGAGATATCCGTGGCGGACTTGCGGGGGGCATTGGAGCTCCAGGGACTTTCCGAGGACGATATCCGCCCCGGCGATGCCTTGTTCTACCACACGGGCTGGGGTTCTCTGTGGAAGACCGACAACAGCAAATTCAACAGCGGCACGCCAGGGCTTTCGATTACTGCCGGCGATTGGGTCGTCGCCAGGAAGGTCGTGCTGGTTGGTACTGATAACTGGGCGGTGGAAGCCATCCCCAATCCGGATCCCGATTGGTTTGCGCCAAATCACCAGAAATTTCTGGTCGAGAACGGCATCTACATCATGGAAAATCTGGACTTCAGCAAGCTCATTGCCGCACAGGTATACCAGTTCGCCTTTGTATTCGGCGCCATTCCGATGAAGGGTGCCACTGGCTCACCCGGCAGGCCATTTGCGATCAGGTAAGCTCGCGCGACCCAATCCCTGCCACGGAGGGCGCAGCACTCCTGCTGATGCCGCGCCAAGGCCGACACCCAGGGACTTGGATGCCCATGGGCGCCAGGATTCAGGAGCGGGCACTGCCCGAGAGCGGGGTTCGCCCCGTCTCGGACCGCCGCCACCATATTTCTCCGGCCGTCCGTGCCGTCTTTGGCCGGACGGAACGACTCATTCGCCGTGCTCGCTCAACCACGCTCGGGCGCGTTCCTCATGCTGCGGAAGCAGCGGCCTCTCCCTGTAGGCTGCAGCCATCTCGTCCAGCTCCGCCTGCATTGCGCCGCTGGCAGCCCTCTGCAGGATCGTCGATTCCATGAACCGCGGGTCGAGGCAGTTGTGCTGGTTCAGGTACTGGTGAATGTAGGTTGCCCGTTGCTGCTGGAAATCGATCGCCAATGTGTTGAAGTTACCGTAGCCGGGTTGGCCGTCACAGTTACCTCTCCAGTATGGGTAGAAGCGCGTGTGCCATAACCTCCAGAAGTCACCCTTTTTGTCATAGAACTCGCCGTGGTAATAGAACGGGTACCTGGCGTCCATGTACATGTCCTTTCTGCCGTAGGGATGGTAGTCCGGCGGGGTTCCCTCGACCACGAACACTTCTCGCGGCTGCCATTTGGTTCCAATGAGGTTCCAATGCGGAGCTTCGTCCGTGTTGACCCAGCTCTCGACTTCGCCTTTCTTCAGATAGTTACCGTCAGGGGCGTTGACGACTGCCAGAATGTGCCGCTTTTCCTTGCAGTCCCAGTTCTGATACCAACCGGGGTAGCCCAGAACGCCCTGGTTATCGTCATTGAGCAGGTCCATCTTCGGTTGCGGATCGATCCATGACCTGCCACCTGCAGTACGTCGGACGCGACGCAGCGAGCGGACGTAGACGTAGCCGTCATCCAGCGAACCGTCGTTGTATTGGCGGGTAAACACACCGATACCGGCGATATCGTAGGGCTCGGTCAGCACCAGCAGATACCTTGCATGCTCGTTGGGACGGCCATCCAGTCGCGGGTCACCGTCGACCCTGCCTTCCCACTTCATATTGCCGCTATGCGCCAGGAAGTTATCGATGACACCGCGGTTTCGATCGAGAATGAAGACCTCGCCTGTCGCGATCCAGTCGTTGGTCGTGTTCGGATTCGCCATATAGAAATTGTAGGCAAGCTTCCAGCCGCAGTCGGGATCGTCGACACTGACGTCCCAGTTCGGGAAAGGCGCCCCCGCCACATGTCCCTGCAACTGCCTTTCGGAGTTCAGACTGGCTTTCCCCGCATTCTGGCGGGTGGCTTCCTCCCACTTCGGGTCGTACTCCAGCTCATTGCTGTGCTCGAGCTCCATCGTCAGGCCGTACTCGCGCACCCACATCTCGAACTTGTCGGTGAGCAGGTCGCTGATTTTGTGCCCTTCAAAGGTATCTTCGTAAATCTCGTCCAGATTGTCGGCGCTGATCACCGTTCCCTCCGGCAGCTCCTCTGCCTGAGTGGAAAGCGTCAGTGATGTCAGGCAAACGCCCAGCCACGCACAAGGCGTGGACTTTAGCTTTAGTTTTGGGAGCATGATTAGTCTCTTCCTGTATTAGAACTGATAGGTAATGCGAAACAGAAGTTGATTGTCGTCCCGCAGCGCACCGAACACGCTTGCGGTGTCCGGCGGAAAACCGCCGGGGGTCTCGGTCTTGTCGCCGCCGAAAGCCAGATCAGCCTCCACCTTCAAGCGCCAGTGCTTGCCGTAATCGTACTGGACCGACGGGATGACCATGCCGCCCCCCTCGGTCAGGTCGGCGAGACCGACGATGGTGAAATTGAGCTTGTCGTTGAGGAACGGATTGCTGAAGATCGCAGTGGCTATCACGTTGTGAGTATCGAATACGCCGCTGCCGTCAAAGCGAATCACGCCGTCAGCACTGTCTATCCCCGGGAGATACCAGTCGAAGATCTGGACCGTAAACAAGCTCGGGCTCGATGTTCCCAGCAGATTCTGGAGGCGCAGGTTCTTGTCCAATCCGGCCACGAAGTTCCACCCGTCTTCTTCGAGCAGCTGGAACGGCAGAATGGTGCCACCCAGCGCCGGCACAGGCGTCGGGTTCATCGTGGACATGACCCGATCCGGCGTGTAAGCGACTTCCAGACGATAGACCGCATCGATAGTGGCGATGTAACCGGACATGCTCGCACCTACGGTATCCGTCTCCGGGAAGATGAACTGCAACGGATTGCCGTCGACGGGGTTCAGTGGATCCAGAACCACTGTCGGATCCTGATAGAATCCACCCTGGCCGTGGTAGTAGTTGATGGCGTAGTTGATCTCGTGATCGCCGAGCCAGGCCAGGCCCGACCAACGAAAGCCGTAATGCGGATCGTCAACGTCGCCTTCAGGATGATCATAATTGAACCTGGCCACTCCGCCCTGCTCTTCGCTCACGAAATTGAACCCCTTGGCACTGGCATTCGACCAGCGGCCTCCGAACGCAGGGATCGAGTTGCCAACCCACTCGTCCTCACCAACACCCGGGCGTACTACCAACTGCAGTTCTCCATCCAGAGCAGGCACCCTGAAGGTCCCGTTCAGCAGAAACAGCGGCTTGCGGACGTCCTCGTTCTCCGGCACCAGAAACTTGCGCCATCGCAGGTCGAACCCGTGGATGACGTCGGTGGCGTGGAAGAAGTCGGTCTCACCCCAGACGACCTGCTGACGGCCGACCCGGAGGGAGAAACTGTCCGTGACAGGCCAGTCGAAAAACAGCTCCCGGACGTCGATTTCCTCGTACTCGTCTTCAAAATCGGCGCGGTTGCCCGGGATGCTCGCGGTCAGGTCCTCGAGCCGTTCTTCATAGTCCGTTATGAACTCGTGACTGAAACGAAAGCGGCCTGTCCAGCGCAGCGGCCCGGTCGGGCCGGTGACGTCCAGAAACAACGACTGCCGGTTCATGGACAACTCGCCGGCATCATCCTCTTCAGTCTCCGCGACGTCTTCGAGGTTGATGCTCAGGTACTGACGGGCCCAGCCCGACAACCTCCAGCCTTCACCCAGGTCGATGGCCAGAGCCGGTTGGGCGGCAAAGCCCGCCAATAGCATGGCGATCAGTGTCGTTCTTGCTGTTCTGAAGCTCAATGTTCTCATGACTATCCCCGTTCTCTGCGGACTTTTCTCGCTCGTCGTCCGTTCACTGCATCCATGTTTCACTAACATGTAACACCCCCAATAGTAGTAATCCAGCATCACAACCCGTAGCAGCTCGTCAACTTCAGGCTAAGTCAGCGCTTCGTGTCGCCGGAAACGGGCAATTTGTACGCGCAGTTTTCAACATCAGACGACCGCCCGCGCTTTCCCCACCAGGAAGCGTGGACGGAACACATAAATCATCGATGGGATCACCAACAGAGCCGAAATCGCCGAGACGGTCATCCACAAGGCAATCAACAGCCCCATCTCCGCCTGGAACCGGAGTGACGAAAAGAAATACCAAAGCACTACCGCTGCAACCATGGTCAGGCCCGTGACGATAACACCACGCCCGGCGCTCAACATCGCGAAGCGGATGCTCTGACCCAGATCCGAGGTGCGCCCGAAGTGCTCCTTGATGCGGTCGGCGATGTAGAAGCTGTAGTCAACGCCGAGGCCTATTCCCAATGCCGCCACCGGCAAAGTGTTCACGTTAAGGCCTATTTCGTTGAGGCTCATGTAGCCGAACGTGATCGTATTGGACAGCACCACCGTGGGCAGGAAGAATAGACCTGCCTGTGTGGAACGGTAGGCGATCGCACACATAACGAACAGCAGCAGCAGGGCCAGGGCGATGGACTGCAGCTGGCTCGAGAAGATCACCTCGTTGACCGCTGCCAGCACCCCGATCAAGCCGCCGGCCAGCCGGTAGCTGGCACCATCGATCGGGCTCTGCTCCTCGTAGTTGCGGATCGCCTGCAGGGCGGTGCGGATCGTATCGCCCTTGTGATCCCGGAAGTTCATTTGTACGGCGCCGTTACGGTACTTGTAATCGACGAAGCGGTCGATGTCTCCGGGATCCGAGCCGGCGATCGCGATATACAGGAATTCAGCATTGCTGATCTGGTCGTAGCCGATTCGATAGTACCGCGGGTTGCCTTCATGAAGAATCATGTTGACCGGCCGTATCACGTCGGCAATCGACTGCGTGCCGCCCACCTCGGGCTGTGCCTCGATGTACTGCTGGAATCGGGAGATGTTCTCCAGAACATGCGGTTGTTTCAGGATGTCGTCCTGCTCTCCCTCCACGACCAGAAACATGCGGTCGGTACCGGGGAAATGTTCGTTGATCGCTGCATCATCGAGGTTGTATTCCGAGTCTGGCCACAGGATCGGCGAACCCGGCTTCGAATCCCCGATATAGATGTCGGTGGCGAAATAGCCGGACACCAGCAACACGGCGACCGAAATGCTCATCACGGCAATGGCTCGTCCGCGGTGGGCCGCCAACGACGTACAACGCTCCAGCAACCACGTCATTCCCCTGTCGGCGCCGATATTCACAACCCGGTGCTCGTGGTGCGACTTCGACCAGGACAGAATCACGGGGATCATGACGATCGTGCAAATCACCATGCTGCCCAGCCACAAGGTCCCTATCAGCGAGACTTTCTGCAGTAGCGGAATCGGGGTGAGTGCGACCACCGCCATGGCTCCGGCGTCCGTGGCCAGCCCGAGCAAGCCTGGACGAAATAGCTTCGCCAGCGTCGACCTCGCCGCCTCGCCGGAATCCTCGAGACCTGACTCGCGCTCCTTATCGAATGCGAGATTCAACTGTACCGAATGGGAGATCGCCCGAGCCGAGATCAGGAAGGTAATGACGACTCCCAGCGGATCGAGATTCACACCCAACAGCTGCACGATCCCGAGCGCCCAAACCCCCGAGATCGCGGCGGACACCAGAGGCAGGATCATGCCTCGCAGCGTTCCCTTGGTCAGAAGGAGAATAAGGGCAATGACGGCGATGATGATGAAGACGATACGCAGCGTCTCGGGAAGCTTTTCGATGACCGTCCCGACAAGGATCGGCTGGCCGACGACTCTCAGCTCGACGCCCGGAATCCGCACTTCGTCGAGAAGGCTCTCTATCTGGGGGTAAGCGTTCTGGTAGTCGATCAGGTGATCAATGAAGTCCACAGTGACCAGCGCGGCCGACAGGTCCTGGGAGACGTAGTTGCCGTACACCACCGGATTGGCAATGACGTTCTGGCGCAGCTGGTCGATTTCCTCCTGCGTTTGCGGCAGGTCCGGCCACATCAGCGGCTCGGCGATAATGCCTTCCGTAGAGGCAGCTACGTACTTGAGCTTCTTCGAAGCCAGCGAGATTATCTGGAATTGATTGACGCCCTGGATGTACTGCAGCCCCCGTTGCAGCTCGCCAATGACGTTCAGTACTGGCTTCTGAAAGATTGTTCCCTCATCGGCCTTTACCATGATGGTCACGAGGTTGGCGCCGCCGAAATTCTCCTTATATGCCTCGTTCGTCTTGATATACGGATGGCCGGCCGGCTGCAGGTCGGTAAAGATTGTCTTGATCTCGATGTGGGCGGCAAACCAGCCAAACACCACGGTCAGGACCGCGAT
This sequence comes from uncultured Woeseiaceae bacterium, assembly GCA_964611535.1. Lineage (GTDB taxonomy): Bacteria > Pseudomonadota > Gammaproteobacteria > Steroidobacterales > Woeseiaceae > IDS-8. Next base: position 3,823 of record CAZTAE010000017.1, on the reverse strand, counting down.
CACCGTCAGCACGGGAACGCGCCAACGGATGAAGAACCCGGCAACCGCCGATGTGTTCATCCGCCTTCCCGCTCTCGAAACTGGCGCCAGGTGCCTTCGGACAGCACGCCCAGATTGGCTCCACTGATATAGAGGATTGCCGGCCCGGAAGCTGCCGACGCCGTATACCAGCTGAAGTTATTCTCGGCGAGGCGGAAGAAGTTCCAATCCACCCCGTCGCGGTCAGCGTGCCCGGTTATGCCCGCGTTGCCGACCACGGCAAAGTTCGAGCCTGTCCAGCCGACGTCGAACAGATGTGTCTCGTGCCCCGTCGGCACTGCCTGCCAGCTCTGCCCGCCATCCGCGCTGCGCGCGATGGTTCCAGATAACCCGACCGTCACCGCGTTAGTCGCGTCGGCGAACGCTATGGACATGAGGCTGATGTCAGTACCCACGTCAACGTCCTCCCAGCTCTCGCCGCCGTCTCTGGAGCGCCGCACGCGGCCGAACTCGCCGACAATCCAGATCGTGCCATCCGGAGCAACTGTGACGTCGTTCCATGCCACGTCGACCTCAGGATGCACCATTTGCCAGGTGACGCCGCCGTCAACACTGCGAAAAAGGCTCCCGAAGGTACCGGCGATCCAACCGCGATCGGTCCCTTTCTCAACATGCGCCTGCAGCAGCTGCTCGCCGAAGTCACGCAGCGGCACTTGCACCTCGACCCACGTCTGACCGCCGTCCTCCGTCACCAGGACGGTACCCTGGTCGCCGACGACCAGGGCTGCAGCCTCGTCCCAGGCGGCAATGTCCTGCAGGTTATTGTTTGTAGGAGTTCCCTGGAGGGTCCACGTTTCGCCGGCATCCTCGGAACGTATGATGCGCCCCCCGGTGCCGACGGCCCACACGATGCGTCCGTGCTCGTCAGGTACGGCGACGCCGTAAAAGTTGTTGCGGTATCCAAACAGGGCAGGTTCGACGCCAGCAACGTCGGTGCGGGGTTTGACGTAAAGGGCGACCCAGAGCAGCGTTCCAACGACTAGCAGTGAGACGAGTATCTCGAGGCTGTAAGTAATGCGCTGTTTCATAGTGATGCGATTGAGAAACCTTGACTGGCAGGACGACTCTCACCGATCCGACCGACGCCATTGCGCCCGGGCAAGCGCATTAATCGTACATTTATCAGGGGGATTCAAGTATGGTTTATTTATCGCTTGGGAGGATGTTTGTATTTGTCCGATGCCGGCCTGTCAGATCTGTTTGCTAAGCACAACGTTACGCTGACTCCGAGCGATATTACTGCAGCCGCCGAAGAGGAACGAGGCTAAGTTCATGTCCTGAGGAAGCCGCGTCAAGTGATTTACCTGAAATGACAACAACGAAATCCATCGCCACTTGTTCCCGCGTCACGCGACCAGTAGAACTCGCTTCCCGGAGTGCCCTGAGGGGGCCGGAGCTGTGAGGCCGATCACGGCCGGCTGTGGCCAAAGCACCTAAGCTGGACTCCCGCGGAGCGCGCCGGGGCGCTTTCCGCTTACCTCAACGCAAGGCGAAGCGATGTCCAGGATCGACACGATGATGAAGCGGTTCCGCAGTATCGCGCAGCCGAAAGCGCACGAGCGCGTGCTGACGCGGACCAGCAGGCTTGAGGTCATGACGTCGACCCAGGCTGTACGTTTCAGGCATCTCAAGGGCATGCGCACCGGCGCTGCAAGAGCACCGGACGTCGAACAGGCGAAACCGCACTACGCGCTGCCGGAGGCATCCCGGAAACTGGGCGTGCCGGTGCAGCAGCTCCTGCAGTCTGCGGCGGCGGGCCATCTCACCTGCTATGTAATTTCCGCCGGCGTGCGCGGGAACTGGGACGTGGACGCGTCCCGAGCCGAAGGTGCGCAGCTGCCGCAGTACCTCGCCGTGAACGCCGATGACTGTCGCGCCATCGAAACCTGGGGCAGCGTGAATGTTCACGAGCTCCTGGATGCCGGTCAACGCGGTGACGAAGCGGCAGGGCGGCCGAGGTTTCTCCTGCGGGAGCCGCTTTGGGTTGACCCGGAACGGCTCGTGCTGGTGCACCCGCTGCCGGAAGCCACGGCTGTCTGACGACCGCCCTCGCGGTCACGACAATCTGCTGAACTCGCCCGACCGTCCGTGCGATGATTCGCTATCGGACCGACGAGTGGCAGCGGGGGACTGATGAGCAGACAAAGGAGATTGGGCCGGGGGCTCGACGCCCTGCTGACGGCGCGGCAACGCGACCCGGACAGCCCCAGCGCGACCCCAAGCTCGGAGACGCCCGTCGACCGCCTGAGGCCGGGGCGCTATCAGCCGCGCGGCCACATCCGGGAGGACGACCTTGCGGAGCTTGCCGACTCGATACGCCAGCAGGGCGTGCTCCAGCCGCTGGTCGTCCGGCCCTTGCCCGTCGGCGCGGACGTCGACGGAGCGGCCTACGAGATCGTAGCCGGTGAACGCCGCTGGCGGGCCGCGCAGCTCGCCGGGCTGCCGACGGTCCCCGTGGTGGTTCGCGAGCTGGACGACCAGACCGCGCTCGCGGTCGCGCTCATCGAGAATCTCCAGCGCGAGGATCTGAACCCGGTCGATCAGGCACGCTCGCTCACGAGGCTCGTCGAGGAATTCGGCATGACCCACGATCAGGTTGCACAGGCGCTGGGCCGCTCGCGCGCCTCCGTCAGCAACCTCCTGAGGCTGCTCGACCTGCACGACGAGGTGAAGAGCCTGCTGGCGGAGGGCGCCATCGAAATGGGGCACGCCCGGGCCATGCTGAGCCTGGACGCCGAACGGCAGATCGCGCTGGCGCGCAAGGCCGCCGCTCGCGGGCTGTCCGTACGGGAAGTGGAGAAGGCCGTGCAGGCGGCGGGCCGGCGGGCGGAGTCCACCGGCACGGCGACAGGCATCGACACCCAGACGCGCTGGCTTCAGCAGCAGATCGCTCAGGCGCTGGGACAGAAACTGTCGATCCGTGCCGGACGAGCCGGCAGCTACACCCTGCGGGTGGATTTCGGCGACCTTTCCCAACTGCAGCAGGCACTGGAGAAGGTTCAGGGCCTGGTCGCCCAGATCCGCGACGCCGCCGGGCCGCGCGTGCGCGAGGTTCACCGCGAGGAGGGCGAGGACGCTCCCGGTCCGGAAGCGATACGCGCCAGCGAGGCGAACCGCTGACCGACGCTCGCCGGCGGTCGGCATGGCCGCTGCTCAGGGGCAACGCGATCTACGAGTCCAGTTCGCGTATGCCGACGTCCGCCCTGTGGGCCCGATGGCTCCGGCCGCGGCGGCTGTCACCGGACCGACGCTTTTTCTCCTTTGCCGTAGGTCTTCAGGAAAGCAGTAAGGTCCGACCGGGCGCGCTGCGGCGCCGGGTCGACGGGGAGGGGACTGTAGGCGGTGGCCTGCCCGAAGGAGTGCTCGCTGGCCCCAGGACATCATCCTGTCGAGCTGAGCTACGGCCGCTCCAACGGCCTAATCGTACCTCATCGGCCATACGCCGCGCAGCCCCGCGAGTCGGGCTTGCGCTGACAGCTTTCACCCGCGAGCGGAATCCTCCGCGAGCTCACGCACTGTCTTTGATCCTCAACTGCCGCCTGACGCTCCTGACCCACCGTCTGGATGCGTTGCAGGCGGGAATATGCCGACCTGGCGCGGAGACTGGCTCCTGCGATGCACCCGTCGTACACTTGCGCCGGGTCCGGATCGGGCGGTTAGCTCAGCGGCAGAGCACTGCTTTCACACGGCAGGGGTCAGTGGTTCGAACCCACTACCGCCCACCACCGGGAATCGAGGCACTGGTCAACGCGGCGTGACGGTGGAGGTTGCAATGTCTGCGCTC
>CAZTAE010000016.1:0-24469 GCA_964611535.1 uncultured Woeseiaceae bacterium | reverse complement strand
GCGTCGTGGTCGGTAAGGGTGCGCGAAGTTTCCTGCAAAATCAAGCCTAAAGCTACGCTTTTTCGCCCAGCTTCTATACCGGGTCCCTGATATATGTCAAAGACGACGACGCGCCGGATGATGTCCGGCGCGGCTTGCGCGGCTGTGCGCACCAGGTCCGCCGCCTGCGTACCCTCGTCGACGACGACGGCGATGTCACGACGTATCGCGGGGAAGCGGGACACCGGCCGCGCCTCCGGGACACGGGCGGCAAACGCGCCCGCCAGGTCCAGCTCGAAGACGTAGACCGCCTGCGTTATGTCCAGTCGGCGTGCCACCGACGGGTGCAGCTTCCCGGCAAAACCGACCGGCGCCGAATCGCGCCGGACAGCCGCGGCCTGCCCCGGCTGCAGCACCGGATGCCCCGTCTCGGCGAAGTCGAACGCGTTGCCCTGCCCCGTCAGCGCGAGCAGTGCCTCGACGTCGCCCTTCATGTCGAAGAAATCGACCTCGCGCGCGTCGCTGCCCCATTGTTCGGGGAACGCCGTCCCGAGCAAGACCGCAGCGAGCCGCGGAACCTCGACCGGTTGCTCGAGCGTGCCGTGAAACGTGGTGCCGACCTCGAACAGCCGCACCCGAGCCTCCTGGCGCGCCACGTTCGCCGCCGCGGCCTTGAGCAGGCCCGGCCAGAGCGAGCTGCGCATGACGGCCGTGTCCGCGGACAGGGGATTGCTGAGGACGAGCGGCGATGCCGCCCCCGCGAACAGCCGGTCCGCCTCCGCGTCGATGAAGCTGTACGTGATCGCCTCCCGGTAGTCCCGGTCGACCAGCAGGTCGGCAATCCGTTCGGCGTCCACGCGCCGCTCGGTCAGCGGCCCGAGCGGCAGCGCACCGACCGCCGTAGCCTCCGGGATCCGGTCGTAGCCGTAGATCCGCGCCACTTCCTCGATCAGGTCGTCCTCGATCTCGAGATCGAAGCGGTACGACGGCGGCTGAACCGTCCAGCCCGCCTCCGTGTCGCCAATCGCGAGGCCGAGACCCCGGAGGATGCGCATCACCTCTTCGCGCGGCGGCTCGACGCCCAGCACCCGGAGCAGCCGCGAACGCCGCAACGCGATCGCGTCCCGGCGCGGCAGCCGGTCCTCGTGCCGCGCGTCGTCGACCGGCCCCGCCCGTCCCCCGGCGATGTCGAGCAGCAGTCGCGTCGCGCGCTCGATCGCCCGGACCTGTCCTTCCGGGTCGACGCCGCGTTCGAATCGCAACGAGGCGTCCGTGTGCAGGGCGTAACGCCGCGCGCGCCCGACCATCACCTCCCGCGGCCACCAGGCCGCCTCGAGATAGACGTCGGTCGTCCCGCTCGTTACGGCCGTCTCCAGACCGCCCATGATGCCGCCGAGGCCGATGACGCCGGAGTCGTCGGTAATGACCACCGTGGCGGGATCGACTTCGACCCGGCGCTCGTCCAGCAGCGTGACTTCCTCGCCCGCTGCCGCGAAGCGCGGCCTGACCGGACCCGACAGGCGCGCGAGGTCGTAGGCGTGCATCGGCTGGCCGAGCTCGAGCATGACGTAGTTCGTGACGTCGACCACCGGATGAATGGCGCGGATGCCGCTTCGCCGCAGCCGCTCCGTGAGCCACAGCGGCGAGTCCGCCGCCGGATCGATGCCGCGTATCACGCGACCGGCGAAGCGCGGACAGGCCTCCGGATCCTGCAGCTCGAGCGGGTAGACGTCGTCGATGGCCGGCGGCACGGGCGGGACGTCCGGCTGCTTCAGCCCGGCGCCGGTCAGCGCCGACACCTCGCGGGCGATGCCGAGCACGCTGAAGCAGTCGCCGCGGTTGGGCGTCAGGTCGACGTCGAACACCGTATCCGGGAGCTCCAGATACGCCGCCAGTGCCTCGCCGGGCGGCGCCTCATCCGGCAGCCTCAGGATGCCGTCCGCATCCTCGCCCAGCCCGAGCTCCGCCGGGGAACACAGCATGCCGTCCGACTCGACGCCGCGGATTTTCGCGCGCCGGAGCTTCGTGCCGTCCGGTAGTTTCGTGCCCGGCCTCGCCAGCGCGCCCTTCATCCCGGCAATCGCGTTCGGCGCGCCGCAGACGACCCGGTGTTCGGCACCGCCGGCGGCCACGCGACAGACGCTCAGCTTGTCCGCATCGGGATGCTGCGCCACCTCCAGGATCTCGGCGACGAGAACGCCGTCCAGCGCCGACCCTTCGGTCTTCGCGTCGTCGATCTCGTGGCCGGCCATCGTCAGCCGTTCGGCGAGCTCGCTCGCCGCCAGGCCGTGATCGACCCACTCGCGCAGCCACTGTTCGGGAAACTTCATCCGGCCGCCCCCATCAGCGGAACTGGCGCAGGAAGCGCAGGTCGTTCTCGAAGAACGTGCGCAGGTCGCCGACGCCGTAGCGCAGCATCGCCAGGCGTTCCGCGCCCATGCCGAAGGCGTAACCGGTGAACTCCTCGGGGTCGACGCCGGCGTCGCGCAGCACGTTCGGATGCACCATGCCGCAGCCGAGGATCTCCAGCCAGCGCCCCTCCTCCCACAGGATGTCCACTTCCGCCGAAGGCTCCGTGAACGGGAAGTAGGACGGACGGAAACGCAAGGCCGCGTCGCGCTCGAAGTAGCTCTCGACGAACTGGTGCAGCACCGCCTTCAGGTTCGCGAAGCTGATGCCGCGGTCGACGACGAGGCCCTCGACCTGACTGAACATGGGCGTGTGCGTCCGGTCCGAATCGCAGCGGTAGACGCGGCCGAGCGAGATGATGCGGATCGGCACGCCCTCCTCCGCCAGCGAGCGGATCTGCACCGGTGACGTGTGGGTCCGCAGCAGCTTGCCGCCGGGAAAATAGAACGTGTCGTGCATCGCCCGGGCCGGATGGTTCTCCGGGATGTTGAGCGCGGTGAAATTGTGGTAGTCGTCCTCGATCTCGGGGCCGGTGCGGACGCCGAAGCCGGCGTCGCGGAAGATGCGCTCGATGCGCGACATCGCGACCGACACCGGGTGCCGGCCGCCGATGGACGGCCCGCGCCCGGGCAGGGTGACGTCGACGCGGTCCCGCGCCAGTTCCTCGCTCAGCGCCGAGCGCTCCAGCGTGCCGCGCCGGCCGTCCAGCGCGGTCTGCACGGTTTTCTTTGCTTCGTTGATCGCCTGGCCGGCCGCCGGCCGCTCCGCAGGCGGCAGCTCGCCGAGCGACTTCAGCTTCAGCGTCAGCGAGCCTTTCCTGCCGAGATAGGCGACCCGGACCGCGTCCAGCGCAGCCAGGTCGTCAGCCGTATCGATCTCGGATTTCGCCCGCCGAACCAGCTCGTCCAGTGCCTGCATCGGTGCGACGCCCGGCCGGTCGCTTTCAGTTTTCGCCGAGCGCGGCTTTGGCCTGTGCGGCGATGGCCCCGAACGCATCCGGATCGTGGACCGCGATGTCGGCGAGGACCTTGCGGTCGATGTCGATCTCGGAGCGGTGCAGCCCGTTGATCAGCCGGCTGTAGGACAGGCCGTGCATGCGGGCCGCGGCGTTGATGCGGGCGATCCACAGCGCGCGGAACTGACGCTTGCGCTGGCGCCGATCACGATAGGCGTACTGTCCCGCCTTGATGACGGCCTGCTTGGCGACCCGGTAGACCTTGCTGCGCGCGCCGTAGTAGCCCTTCGCCTTGCCGAGGACTTTCTTGTGCCGTGCCTTGGCGGTGACTCCGCGTTTCACTCTTGCCATTGCAGAATCTCCACTACTTGTACGGGAGCATGCGGCGCACGCTCCTGACGTCCGAGTCCGCTACCTGCTCGGTCTGGCCGAGCTGGCGCTTCCGCTTCGAACGCTTCTTGGTAAGGATATGGTTGAGATGGGACTGGGCGCGCTTGAAGCCGCCCTTTCCCGTCCGGCGGAACCGCTTGGCGGCGCCCCGGTTGGTTTTCATCTTCGACATGACTGTCTCCGGCTCTTATGGCCTGACAACGTACGGCCGGACTTCACTGCCGGCGCCGCGCCAGGCGGGTATCGGTACGGGGCCGCCGTTACCGGCAGGCCACGCCTGTACTCACTTTTTCTTCGGTGCCATCACCATGACCATCTGCCGCCCTTCCATCTGCGGCATCTGCTCGACGGTACCGATCTCATCCAGGTCTTGCCTGACCCTGGCCAGGAGCTTCGCGCCCAGTTCCTGGTGCGCCATCTCCCGACCCCTGAATCTCAGGGTGACCTTGGTCTTGTCACCGCTTTGCAGGAACTCCATCAGTTTTCGCAGCTTGATCCGGTAATCGCCCTCGTCCGTGCCCGGGCGAAACTTGATCTCCTTCACGTGCACCTGCTTCTGCTTCCGCTTGGCCGTTTGTGCCTTCTTGTTCAGTTCGAACAGGTACTTGCCGAAATCCATGATGCGGCAAACCGGCGGGTCTGCGGTCGGCGAGACCTCCACGAGATCGAGATCCTGTTCCCTTGCTATCTCAAGCGCTTCTGCGAGAGGCATCACTCCGGCCTGGTTGCCGGAGGAATCGATGACCCGGACGGTGGGTGCTTCTATCTCTTCATTGCGCTTGACGCGCTTCGGGGCTGCGATATGCGAATCCTCCTGTCAAAAAAACAACACCTGCCGCGAATACTGCGGGACGCGAATTTTATAGCCGGCCGATGGCCGACACAAGTCGCGAAATAACTGATTTGCAACCAAAACGGCCGAAACAGGCCCGTTTTTCGGCCCGTTCGACCAGCGGAACGGCAAGAAGCTGGTGGGCGATGGTGGCTTCGAACCACCGACCTCCACGATGTCAACGTGGCGCTCTACCCCTGAGCTAATCGCCCTGCGCGGCGGGCGCACAAAGATACTGAAGCCCCACGGCGCGCGCAACTGCCGCGCGTTCGCGCGACTGTCACCCCCCGGCTCCTATCCCGCCAGCCGGTCGGTCAGGCCGAGGCCGGTCTCCCGGATGCGGCGGATCTCGTCGCGCAGCTTCGCCGCTTCCTCGAACTCCAGGTCGCGCGCGTGCTGGAGCATCTGCTTTTCCAGCTTCTGGGCCCGGCGCAGCAACTGTTCGGGCGTCATCGACGCGTACGCGGCCGCGTCCTCCGCGGCCCGGCGGCGACTGCGTCCCGGCACCGGGTACGACGCCTCCATGATGTCCGCCACCTGCTTGACGATCGTCGCAGGCGTGATGCCGTGCTCGAGGTTGTACTCGATCTGCTTCTCGCGCCTGCGGTTCGTCTCTTCGATCGCCCGCTGCATGGAGCCGGTGACGACGTCTGCGTACAGGATGGCCTTGCCGTGGATGTTCCGGGCGGCCCGGCCGATCGTCTGGATGAGCGAGCGGTCGGAGCGCAGGAAGCCTTCCTTGTCGGCGTCCAGGATCGCGACCAGCGAGACTTCGGGCATGTCGAGCCCCTCACGCAGGAGGTTGATTCCGACCAGCACGTCGAACGCGCCCAGCCTCAGATCGCGAATGATCTCGGTGCGCTCGACGGTGCCGATGTCGGAGTGCAGGTAGCGGACCCGGACGTCGTGCTCCTGGAGGTAATCCGTGAGGTCCTCCGCCATGCGCTTGGTCAGGGTCGTGATCAGCACGCGCTCCCCGGCGGCGACCCGCAGGCGGATTTCCGACAGCAGGTCGTCGACCTGGCTGCGCGCGGGCCGGACCTCGACGTCGGGGTCGACCAGGCCCGTCGGCCGCACGACCTGCTCGACGACCTTGTCGGAATGCCGGACCTCGTAGTCGCCGGGCGTCGCCGAGACGTACATCGTCTGCGGCGACAGCCGCTCGAATTCGTCGAAGCGCAGCGGCCGGTTGTCGAGCGCCGAGGGCAGCCGGAAGCCGTACTCGACCAGCGTTTCCTTGCGCGAGCGGTCGCCGCGATACATGCCGCCGAGCTGCGGCACCGTCACGTGGCTCTCGTCGATGATCAGGAGGGCGTCGTCCGGCACATAGTCGAACAGGCAGGGCGGCGGCTCGCCCGCCGCGCGGCCCGACAGGTAGCGCGAATAGTTCTCGATCCCCTGGCAGTAGCCGAGTTCCCGGATCATCTCCAAATCAAATAAGGTTCTCTGCTCAAGCCTCTGAGCTTCCAGCAGTTTATTGGCCTGCCTCAGATGCTCCAGACGCTCCCGGAGCTCGAGGCGGATCTCGTCGACCGCCTCCAGCAGCCGCTCGCGCGGCGTGACGTAGTGCGACTTGGGAAAGATCGTCAGGCGCGGCACGCGGCGCAGCACCTCGCCCGTCAGGGGATCGAAGTACGACAGGGATTCGACCTCGTCGTCGAACAGCTCGATGCGCACGGCGTCGCGCTCCGATTCGGCGGGAAAGACGTCGATGACGTCGCCGCGGACCCGGTAGTTGCCCTGCGTCAGGTCCAGCTCGTTCCGCGTGTACTGCATCTCCGCCAGGCGCCGCAGGATCCGCCGCTGGTCGATGCGCTCGCCGCGGGCGAGGTGCAGCACCATGCTGAAGTAGGCTTCGGGATCGCCGAGTCCGTAGATGGCCGAGACGGTCGCGACGATCACGGCATCCGGCCGCTCCATCAGCGCCTTGGTCGCGGACAGCCGCATCTGCTCGATGTGCTGGTTGATCGAGGCGTCCTTCTCGATGTACGTGTCCGAGCTCGGCACGTAGGCTTCGGGCTGGTAGTAGTCGTAATAGGACACGAAATACTCGACGGCATTGCGCGGGAAATACTCGCGCATCTCGCCGTAGAGCTGCGCGGCGAGCGTCTTGTTAGGGGCAAGGATCACGGCCGGCCGCTGCACGGCATCGATGACGCTCGCCATCGTGAACGTCTTGCCCGAGCCGGTCACGCCCAGCAGGGTCTGGCGTGCCAGGCCGTCCTGCAACCCCTCGACCAGCCCGGCAATGGCCTGCGCCTGGTCGCCCGCGGCGCCGTATTGCGCGACCAGCGTCAGGCGGTCCCGTTCGTCGGCAACGCTCTTCTTGGGCAACTTTGTGGATTCGCGTAACATTCGCGGCGGATTTCCGGAGGCAGCCGGTGAGTGTATCAGTTTCAAAACGCATGGCGCGGGTCAGGCCGTCGCCCACCAGTGCCGTGATCGTGCTCGCCGCGGAACTGAAGGCGGCGGGGCGCGACATCATCAGCCTCGGTGCCGGCGAGCCGGATTTCCCAACGCCGCGGCACGTCGCCGACGCCGGCATCGCAGCCATCAACGCCGGCCAGACCCGGTACACGCCGCTCGACGGCACGCGGGAGCTGAAGCTCGCGATCCGGCGCAAGTTCGCGCGCGACAATTCGCTGCATTACGAGCCGGAGCAGATCCTGGTGTCGAGCGGCGCCAAGCAAAGCGGCTTCAATCTGTGCCTGGCGTTGCTGAACCCCGGCGACGAGGCCATCGTGCCGGCCCCCTACTGGGTGTCGTATCCCGACATGGTGCGAGTCGCCGACGCCGAGCCGGTCGTAATCGACACGGACATCGAGCAGGGGTTCAAAATTTCTCCGGAGCAGCTCGAGGCGGCCCTCTCGACGAAGACGCGGCTGCTGTTTCTGAACAGCCCGTCCAATCCCACTGGCGCCTGCTATTCGGCGGAGGAGTTCGAAGCCCTGGGCGAGGTGCTGCGGGCGCATCCGGAGGTCGCGGTCGTCTCGGACGAGATCTACGAGCTCATCCACTGGGGGGATACACCGTTCACCAGTTTCGCCGCGGCCTGTCCCGACCTGTACGACCGCACGGTGACCATCAACGGCGTCTCCAAGTGCTACGCCATGACGGGCTGGCGCATCGGCTACGCCGGCGGACCGAAAGCGCTCATCAGCGCGATGAAGACGATCCAGAGCCAGAGCACGTCGAACCCCTGCAGCATTTCCCAGGCGGCGTCCGTGACGGCGCTGGAGGGCGACCAGTCCTGCGTGCACGAGATGACGGCGGCGTACCGGAAGCGGCACAACTACATCGTGCCCGCGCTGAACGAGCTGCCCGGCTTCGAGTGCCGGCGGACGGACGGCGCCTTCTACGCCTTCCCGCGTGTGACCGGCGCCCTGCAACGGCTCGGCCTGGCCGGGGATGCGGAACTGGTCGAGTTCCTGCTCAACGAGGCTGACGTCGCGACGGTGCCGGGCAGCGCCTTCGGAGCGCCGGGCTACCTGAGGGCCTCCTTCGCGTGCTCCATGGAGCAGTTGCAGGAAGCGGTATCGAGGCTGCGGCTCGCGCTCGGGTGAGCTGCCGCCGCTCGCTGCGCAGGCGCTGCGACGAGCAGCGGAATCGGCCCGGAGGCGCGCCACGGCAGACCGTCGCGCGCCGGAACCCTTGCCTTGACTTGATTTCCGGCCTGGACCAGAATGCCCGCCCTGCGCGAGATTCCGCAAAAATTCCCCGGTAGCTCAGTTGGTAGAGCGGTTGACTGTTAATCAATTGGTCGCTGGTTCGAGTCCGGCCCGGGGAGCCAGTTTCACGCTGACTCTTGCAGTTCCCACACGCATCAGGGACAGGTCGCGGCAGAGAACATGAAAGCGCCGTTATAAACTCCCGCGCAAACGGGAGGCGGGTTCGCATCGGCATCCACGCTGCCGTCCAACCGCGTGTTGGCGATGTGCACCGACCCGAAGCCCCGGGATAGCACCGACCCGGTGTCCCCGGAAATCACCGAGTTTTCGATCGTGGGGACACCTGCGGCATCGTTGTCGTCAACGACGCCGTAGCTATGCACGGTGCCCTCCGAGGCGCTCGCCGTGACGTCAAAGAGGCTCGGCGCGCAGTCGATAAAGCGGATGCCGGCGGCAAACTCGCCACCCGTAGCCTCGGCAGTCACATCACGGAGGTGCCCCCCTTCGGGCGCGTGGTCAATGTAGATGCCGTAGTTGATCCCTGTGCCGCCCGCTGCCCGGGCTGTCACGTGCAGGAGTTTGGGCGTCGTGAAGTTGTAGGAAATGGCGACTGCGTCACTGCCGCTGGTGGCCGCATTGATCACCGTCAAGAAGCGCAACTCCGCATTGGATGCGCCGGCCACCACACCCTGTAAAGGCGGTAAGGCATTGCCGTCGGTGGTGATGTCGCTACGGAGAATGGTGACGTTCTCACCCGACCCCTCGATATCCACAAACTCTTCCGCGAACAAGGAGGTTCCACCGAGGTCGTAGACACCGGGCGCAATCTTCAACAGGCAGGGATTTGTCGCCGACGGCGTCCCGCACCACTTGGCCAGATCGGCCATGGCCGCCGCCGGATCGCTGTAGTCGCCGCCGCTGAGGGCGACGTTTGCCACATTTTCGAGCTTGGGTTTGGCCCCGACCGGCTCCAGGCTCATAAGAGATGACGCAACGATTATAACTGTTGGAATGAGGGTGTTCTTCTTCATGGCATTTCCTCCCACGCGTGAACGCTTGGCACCCTTTTGACATTAGAATACGCGAGACCCTCGGAGAATCCAATCCGTCCGGCTCTCGAGCCGCAGCCCCGAGGGCAGAGCGGCGTCGTCGTCCTTGGCCTCGGCTCGCCACCGCACTGGTGTGCCGTTTCTCGTGAGCGCGATGTCGAGCGAGCCGCCGTGCGTTATGTGTCGCAATCGCGTTGATGCTGGGAGTTATCTTGTCCACTGACGTGTACGATCGAGTCGAGCATGGATACGCCGATAGCGCCGGCGTCAAGATCCACTACGCGAGCCTCGGCGAAGGTCCCCTCGTGGTAATGATCCACGGCTTTCCCGACTTCTGGTACAGCTGGCGCGACCAGATGGAGGCGCTCTCGAGCGAATACGAGGTCGTGGCCATTGACATGCGGGGTTACAACGAGAGCGACAAGCCGAATGGAGTCGAGAGCTACGCGATGCCGCTTCTCGTCGCCGACGTGGCCGCCGTCATCCGACACCTCGGCCGCCAGAGCGCTATCGTCGTCGGACACGACTGGGGCGGCATCGTCGCCTGGACGCTCGCCCTCACCCGCCCGGTGCTGGTCCAAAAGCTCGTCATCCTCAATCTTCCCCATCCCCAGGGGCTCACGCGCGAGCTTGCAACGAACCCGGCACAGTACGAGAACAGCGCCTACGCGCGGACGTTCCAAGAGAAGGGCGCCTCCGCCCCCGAGGTGTTCTTCGGAAACCCGATGACCCCCCAAACGATCTCGATGTGGGTCAAAGACCCGGAAGTCAGGAAGCGCTACGTCGAGGCGTTCGAGAAATCGGATCTGGACGCCATGTTGAATTACTACAAGGCGAACTATCCGAGGGTCGAGCACGGCGCGGACCCGGCGGTGCTCCCCTCCTTTCCCAAGGCGCAGATGCCCGTGCTCATGTTCCACGGGCTCGAGGATCCCTACCTCCTTTCGGACGGCCTCAACGACACCTGGAAGTGGCTCGAGAAGGACCTGACGCTCGTCACGATTCCCGAAGCCGGGCACTTCGTTCAGCAGGACGCGAGCGAGCTCGTGACGAACACGATGAAGTGGTGGCTTTCCCGGTAACTACGCCACGGAAGTCCGAGCAGCCTTCGCTGGCTTCTTCGTCGAATCGGATCAGGTGCTCGAACTTGAATCGAAATGGCGGCAGTCCCCAATCCCAAATGGGCGATAGCCGCGGTCTTATTTATCGGCTGTCCCGGCGCACGCGGAAGATCTTCGTCACCACCACTTCCTTCTTCTCGAAGAAGCGTTCGTACCGAACCGTCAGCGCGACCTGCCCCGGCCGCTCCGGAGTCCACGAGAAGTCGTACGTCTCGCCCGTATGAGTGTGCAGCTGCGCCGGGCCGTCGAGCCGCAGTGCCGCGGGCAGATCGGCGCCGTCCTTGGCCTCGGCCCGCCACCGCACTGGCGCGCCGTTCCTCGTGAGTGCGATGTCGGCCGAGACGCCGCGCGATATGTGGATGAACCTCAGGCGATACGTCGTGCCGACACGGAGCTCGTCGCGCGGAGGCGCCTCGTGGCCATTGATGGTCACCGGGTAGTCGCCGTCCGATTCTCCCCCGATCAGAAAGACGCGGTCCGTATCCGCATCGAACGTCTCCCCGGGCTCGAGCACGAGGAAGGGGCCGGCCATGCCCTGGAGGAGCTGGTCGGTCTCGTCCATGTGAGTGTGGTAGATGAACGTGCCGGCGCGCGGTGGACGGATCCTCACCGCGAACGACTCGCCGGGTGCGATCAGCGGGGCGATCCGCGATCCGGTGCGGCTCCAGCCGGCGACTCCGTCGTACACACTCTCGAGTTCGAGCCCGTGCCAGTGGATGGTCGTAGGTTCGCTGAGCCGGTTGGTGACGACGATCTCCGTCGTCTCCCCGCGGGTCAGCAGCAGGGGGGGACCGGGGCTGGAGAACGTGCCGGGTTCCGGCTCCCGCCCCTCCCCGAGCGCGAAACCGCGAACCATGCTGCCGGCTTCGCGCGGCGCTTCCATGGCCGCCAGGTACATCCGCGTAGAGGGCGTGCTCTCGAGCTCATCCGTCCCGTCGGTGACCGTCATCCCGAGCACCAGGCCTCCCATGGCATCGAGGGCATGCTGCTCGACATCGTGGATGTCGTGGGCACGCGCCGCCTCGTCCCGCTCGAGCGTCGGGACGATGTGATCCAGGAAGTGGCAGTGGAAAATCCAGTTGCCGGATCGCGTCGGCTCCCACTCCATGCGAAACGTACCGCCCGGTCTCATGTGCTCGGTGACGATCAGGGGCCTGGCATCCGCCGGAAAGATCGTCTCCCCCCTCCAGTCACCGCGCGAGACGAGCCGGAAGTGGAATCCGTGCAAGTGCATCGGATGCGACTCGAAACTCGCGTTGATCCATCGCCAGCGCACCGTGTCACCGACCTCGTAGTGAAAACGCTCGGTATCGGGCCATGACCGGCCGTTGATCGCCCGGCGGAAGTAGTCCCCTTGCGGCACAGTTGATTCCGGATCGGGGAGCTGGTCGACCATCGTGATCACGAAAATCCGCTCTGCAGGATCCGGCGCAGTGCCGGCCGGGTCCACGATGATGGCGCCGGCGAGTTGGGCATCGATGCCGGTCCATGATCGGATCGACCGCGCCGACGGTGTCGCCCAGTAGAAGTAGGTACCGGGTCGGTCAGCGCGATATCGAACCTCTCCAACCTGGCCCCTTGCGATACGCAGAACGTCATCCGCAGCGGTGCCTGCGCGCAGGCCATGCACCACCAGAACATCGTCCGCCACCGAGCTCATACCCTCCTCGCGAAGAGCAGGTCCGGGCAGACCGATCGGCAGCCGTGCCGGAATCGAGTTGCGCACTCGCACCTGCACCTCCGTGCCCTCGGGCACGCGGAGCAGGGGGCCGGGAATGGTGACCGGCCCTCCCGTCTCGGCGAAGGCCAGCACCGCGAGGGTCGAAGGATCAGGGGCATCCTCTGCGAAATCGCTGTGCTCGCCTTTCCAGCGCGCGAGTCGCGCTTCCAGATCGAGCACGAGCACCCCGTCCCGGAGACTGCCGGCGGGCGACCGGTTGTCGTTCGGAGCGACCAGGGGAAGCTCGGCGAGCGCCGGCTCGCCTGGGCTCGAGGCACCCTCCCGGTGGATATCGGAGCAAGCGAGGCTCAAGACAGACAGGCCGACCGTCATCACGCCGCTCGCCAGGCATCTGCCACGGCCAGGCAACGACTGCGGCTGAACAGTCCCCATCGTCAAACCGGGCGGACCGGTCGGGCGGGTACCCGACGAACCATAGGCTGGCGCTGGCCGTAGGTAAGGGACCTCCACAGCCACTCCAGAGGTCCGAAGCGGAAGTATCTGAGCCAGACTGCGCTGAGCAGGATCTGCAACGAGAAGATGGCAAGCGCGATCGGCAGGAAAAGCGTGGGACCAACCCGGCCGCCGAGGCCGAGCCCGACCCCGTAGAAGAGTCCGATGCAGATCACCGTTTGCGAGATGTAAACCGTGAGCGCAAGTCTGCCTGCGGGCACGAGCGCCGTGAGCCCGCGCCGCAGCCGCGCGTGCATCCACAGGAGGGAAAAAGCGGCCACGTAGGCCAGCGCGAGGGGAACCACGCTCAGTGCGTACACGAGGTCGGCCGTGATGCTGAGCTCGATCAGCGACGGCATGGTTGCATGTGCGGCGTTACCCGCCAGGCCGATGGGCAGGCCCAGGATCAGCAACCGCCGGAAGAGCGTCCGGTGAGCGTGCGGATTCTGGAAAATCATCCGCCGTCCCGCCCATAATCCCAGGAGGAACATGCCGAGCACCCGTTGCAGCCGACTGGTGGATATTATTTCGCCTACACGGTAGAAAGGACCCGCAAGGTTGTACTTGAGCAAGTCGAGCCAGCTATCGGAGCTCACGACCGCAAAGTAGTATTCGGGCGGAAATCCGAACACACGAGCGGACAGCCACTGCTCGGCCCTGCGCAGAGGTTCGCCCGGGTCGAGAGCGCCGCCGGAGAGCACGATCATCGACGTCAGCACAGGGTGCGACAGAATCAGCACGGCCGACCACACCAGGAGCGCGCGGTCGCTCAGGCGCCGAAACAGGATGAGAATGAAGCCGAGCGCAGCGTACAGAGCGACGATGTCGCCGTACCAGATGAACACCATGTGAATTGCGCCGATCACGAGCAGTATGCTCAGGCGCCGACGGAAGAAAGGCAGAAACTTCGTATCGCCCCGTTCCCCGCGAGCCAGGAACATCGCGAAGCCGAGGCCGAAGAGGAACGAGAAGATCGTGTTGAACTTGCCGTATCCGAACATGCGGATGAGGAAATCCGCATAGTCGTCGGTAACGGCGGTAGTCAGCGATGCTTTCTGCTCGGCCGTCAGCCCCCAGTAAAGCGTGAAGTCCCATAGATTGACGACCAGAATACCGAGCAAGGCAAAGCCACGCAGCGCGTCGATGAGCTGCAGGCGTTCGTGGGGAGCGGTGGGAGCGCCGATGGTGCTCGGAGGAACAACTTCACCCGTCGGTCGCGCAGTTGTCGCCATGCATGCTCCCCGTGAGGTTCCATTATGGTGGCGTGAAAGCCGTCTGCACAAGCTGGCGGGGCGTGCCGTCGAGCATTGGGCACCCCGGCCGCCATGGGCGCCATCGAACGAAGGTGCGCGAGCCGGCGGGGGCATTCGTGGTACAGTGGACAGGTCGCCGCAGGCCTCGCCTGACTGCCCCGAATCGGCGCGCTGCCGGCGCTTCTCGTACCCCTAAAGTCCTCCCTGTTTTCATCCGCGCGCGAGCGGCCGCCGAGCGGCGCTGGCGAGGTCATTGAACCCGGGTCTGATGAATGAACGATCGACAGCTGTCCATACCGAGGACGCAGGCCGACCGCCGGAGTGATATTTGGCGCCGCCGCGTTTCAGCCGTCCGCTGGCTCCTGGCGGCGGCATGCCTCGCTGTTCTTGCCGCAGGACCAGTCGGCGCGCAGCCGAATGCCTATGTGACGAACCAGGCCTCGGAGGATCGGGTGTGGGTGCTGGACACAGCAACTCGCGAGCTCGTGGACACCGTGACGGTCGACGATATTCCCGCGCGCGTCGCCGTCACACCCGACGGCAACCTGGCGTACGTCACGATCGTCGTGAACGAAGACGCAGTCTCGGGGCTGGTCTTTTCCAGCTCGGTCGTCTCCAGCCCCGCCTTCCTCGGCTCGTACGCGAAGTTGCACTCGGCGGACCCGTTCTTCTCCAACCGGGTCGCCGTGATCGACACGGCGGAAAACACCGTCGTGGCGACCGTGACCACGGAGGAGTCTGCGCCTTTCGGCGTTGCGATCACGCCGGACGGCGCAGCGGCCTGGGTCTCGCACCTCGCCAGCGCCGTCTCGGTAATCGACACGGCGACCAACACGGTGGCAGCAACCGTACCGGTCGAAGGCGAGCTGACGGACCTGGCCATCACACCTGATAGCGCCTTCGCGTACGTCACGAATACCAGCGGCGACGTCGTGGTCGTGATCGACACGGCGACGCATTCCGTGGTCGCGTCCGTGCCTGTCGACGATGCGCCGTCCGGGATCGCGATCACGCCGGATGGCGAGTACGCCTACGTCGCGAACGTGCGTTCCGACACCGTCTCGGTGATCAGCGTCGCGGCGAATGCCGTCGTGGCGACGATACCCGTCAGCGGCGGCCCGGCCAGCGTCGCCGTGACACCCGACGGCGAATTCGTCTATGTCACGAACCAGCTGGCCGGCACCGCGGCCGTGATCGAGACCGCCGGCAACACCGTCGTCGCCATCGTGACCGTCGGCGACACGCCGATCGACGTGGCGATCCAGTCCAACGGCGCCTTCGCCTGGGTCACCAATATCTTTTCGGACACCGTCTCCGTCATCGACACCTCGCTGCACGAGCTGGCGGCTACCGTGACCGCCGGCCTGCTGTCGGAAGGCATCGCGATCGCGCCGGCGGCGATCCGGGAGGTGGCGATCGACATCAGGCCCGGCAACGATCGAAACGTGATCAACCCGCGGTCGAACGGGGGCATCTGGGTGGCTGTCCTCTCCGACACCGGCTTCGACGCCCTCGACGTCGACCGGGACTCGGTCCGTTTCGGTCCGGGCGAAGCCCCGGCGCTGCGCAGCGGCGTGCGGGACGTGGATCTCGACGGCACCACCGACCTGCTGCTGCGCTTCGAGGTCGCCGAGGCGGGCATCGAATGCGGCGATACGGAGGTGAGCCTGTCGGGACAGACGCACGACGGCCGGGCTATCGCAGGTGAAGACACCATCCAGACCGTTGGCTGCCCGGCGGGCGTCGCGAACGGCGCCGGGACGGCCAGCCGCCGGAGCGGACGCGGCCTGCACGCAGCGACGGCCGAATGCCACTCACCTCGCCGAGGATGCGGTCTCAGCTCCCGATGACCTCCCGCAGGTGCCGGCGGAAGTCTTCGCCGACTTCCGGGTGCGCCAGCCCGTAGGCCACCGTCGCCTTGAGGTAGCCGAGCTTGTTGCCGCAGTCGTAGCGCTCGCCGTCGAACTCGTAGGCGTAGCAGGGTGACTCCTCGAGCAGGTCGGCGATGGCGTCCGTGAGCTGGATCTCGCCGCCGGCACCCCGGCCCGTGTGCTCCAGCTTCTCGAAAATCTCCGGTGCCAGCAGGTAGCGGCCGACGACCCCGAGGTTCGACGGCGCGTCCTCCGGCTTCGGCTTCTCGACGATCCGCGTGATGCGCGACCCCTCCTCGCGCGCCTCCACCGCGACGATGCCGTAGCTCGAGGTCTCCTGCTTCGGCACCGGCTCCACCGCGACGATGCTGCCACCGTGCCGGCGGAATTCCTCCGCCATCTGCGACAGGCAGGGCGCGGCGTGGGCGATCATGTCGTCGGCGAGGTGCACGAAGAACGGCTCGTCGCCCACCACCGGTCTCGCACACAGGACCGCGTGCCCGAGGCCCAGCGGTTCGCCCTGGCGGATGTAGATACAGGCGACGCCCGGCGGAACGATGTCCTTGATCGATTGCAGCAGGTCCTCCTTGCCGCTTCCCGATAGCGCTCTCTCGAGCTCGGCGTCGGAGTCGAAATGGTCCTCGATCGCGCGCTTGGAACTGCCGGTCACGAACACCAGCTTGTCGGCGCCGGCAGCCACCGCTTCCTCGACGGCGTACTGGATCAGCGGCTTGTCCACGATCGGCAGCATCTCCTTGGGACTGGCCTTCGTCGCCGGCAGGAAACGGGTGCCCCGTCCGGCGACGGGGAAGACTGCGGAGCGGATCTTCTGGGACAACGGGAGCCTCCGGGTGGACATGTGGCGGGACCCCGCATGATAGCCAATCTCGCCCGGCGCCGTGAGCCGAATAGCGCTACCAGCACCGCGGCGCGCCAGAGGGTTCTGTGCCGGTACCGGCACAGAACCCGGGGTGCCTGGCGGCGACGCGCGCCGGAGCAACGGCTCTCAGTTGCGATCGCCCGGCGGCCCGACGAGGATGTTCTCCCGATTCAGCTCCACGGTCCGCTCGCCGATGCCCTTGACCAGGATGAGGTCGTCCGCGGTCCGGAACGGGCCGTGCGTCTCCCGGTACTCGACGATGGCCGCGGCCTTGGACAGGCCGACGCCGTTGAGCTCGGCCGAGAGGGTCGCCGCGTCGGCCGAATTGACGTCGACCGGTCCCGCGACGCCGACGATCGGGCAGGCGAGCAGTAGCGTGTACAGACAGACTCTGATTTTCTTCATGGCAAAACTCCTGAACTGGGTGGATGGGCGCCGGGCGCACCGGCAGACGGTGTCGATACGCCGGGCGACCGTTCGCGGCAGAGAATAGGCGTTGCCGGCAAGCCGTGCCGCCGGCAAAAGTCGGGAGTTGCGGCGGAAATGTGCGGCAAGGCGCGCAGAGCGCGCGCGCACGGCGATCCGGCCCCGGTAAGCGCTCAGCCCGCGGCCACGCTCCGTTGCAGCAGGGAATCGAACTGCACGCGCGTCGAGGGCCGTTGCGTTTCCCAGTTCTTGCAGCTCGGGCACTGCCACAGGAGACGCTGGCTGGAGAAGCCGCATTCGGTGCATTTGTAGCGCGGCATGGAAGCCGCGAGGCGGCTCAGCGCCGACCGCACCTTCCCGAGCGCGGCTTCGCGCTCCGCCGGGTCGGCCTCGTTGATGCGCTGCAGGTCGATGAAGTCGGTCAGCGTCGGTTCGTTCAGCATGTAGTGCTCGACACACTCGTCGATGACGCCAATGCCGCCGATGTCGCTCACGATCGCGGTATAGGCGATGTCCGTCGACATCTCCGGCTTCCGGTCGAGCAGGACGCGCAGGTCCTTCTCCAGCTCCTGCACCGAGCCTTCGCGCCGATGAATGTCCACCAGCCTCGGCAGCGCCTCGGTGATGAGGTAGTTGCTCTCGTCGATGACCCGGTAATAGAGCCTGAGCGCCGTCTTCGGGTCGTTGGTGGCCTGGGCGATCTCGGCGCGCGTCAGCGCGCCCCTGAACGTCCGGGGTCGGCCGCTCTGGGCCTTCTTGACGAAAGCCCTCGCGGCCGAGTAGCCCTTCTTCGCCGCCGCCTGCTCGGCCAGCTCGCAGTAGTAATGGGCGACCTGCAGCGCGAGCGAGCGCCCGCTCAGGGTCTCCAGCCTGTGGCTCGCCTCGATCGCGTGCTGCCACTCGCGCTCCTGCTCGTAGATGCGGCAAAGCTGCTCGAGCGCTTCGACCTGGTACCGCGAGCCCTGCGAGAGGCGGACGAACAGCTTCTCGGCCCGGTCGAGCAGACCCGCGCGAAGGTAGTCCTTGGCGAGCGAGAACAGCGCCTGGTCGCGCTGCTCCGACGCGAGGTCCGGGCGCGCGATGATGTTCTGGTGGATGCGGATCGCCCGGTCGACCTCCCCACGGCGGCGAAACAGGCTGCCGAGCGCGAAGTGCGTCTCGATGGTCTTGTCGTCGACGCGAACCATCTTGAGAAAGTGCTCCAGCGCCTGGTCCGTCTGCTCGTTGAGCAGGAAGTTGAGGCCTTTCAGGTAGTCGATGTTGAGCGGCGGCGGCTGCCCTTCCTGTTCCTCCCGTTCGCCGAAGCGGCCCAGCGCCCAACCCGCCGCGGCCAGCAGCAGGAAGAGTCCGGCGAGAAGAAAAGTGGATTCAGTCGGCATCGTTGAGCGGCATGCTTCTCAGGCTGCTGATCTCGGACTCGTTGCTCTTCAGCGCCTTGCGCAACTGCCGCCGTTCGTGGACCAGGCGCAGGACGATCATCAGCATGCAGAGCACGCCGAACAGCCACCCGGCGGCGACGGCGACGGTGAACGCCAGCGCCATCGACGACTCGACCGTGCCGAACGCCAGATCGACCTCGATCATGCCGGGGTTCAGGCTCGTGAACACGAGCATCGCGCCGAAGACGATCAGTACGATCAGGATTGCGCCGATCTTCTTTAGCACCAGGCTACTCCGTTGCATAGTCCCGACGCCGCCGGAACGCCGGGTCGACCGGATATGTTAACCGCCCGAGGGATAAACGACTAACACACCCGCAGGGGCCAGCCCCCGGGGGCGACCGAACTCGTTCTGCGGTTGAGCACCGCGGTTGTCCACCCCCATTGGATCGCCCGCGGGGCGGGCTGCTACGGGCCGGCCGGACAGTCAGTTCTTGATGGGAAAGTGGCGGCTCGCGTTGACCCGCTCGCGCAGGTCCTTGCCGGGCTTGAAGTGCGGCACGTACTTGCCGGACAGCGCGACGGCCTCGCCCGTCTTGGGGTTGCGGCCGATGCGGGGCGGGCGGAAGTGCAGCGAAAAGCTGCCGAACCCGCGGATCTCGATGCGCTCGCCCCGCGCCAGCGCGTCACTCATCAGATCCAGCAGATGCTTGACCGCAAGCTCGACGTCCTTCGCGGGCAGATGCTTCTGCTTCTTCGCGATGGTCTCTATGAGTTCGGATTTTGTCATAACGCGCTTCGCTGTTGGTATCTGTTACTTGTCGGCGTAACCCGGCGAAAGTAAAAGGAATATAGCCCGGACCACCCGGTCCGGGCCAGTCTTTTTTTCACAATGTGCCTAATCGCCGCCGCCGGACATCTTCTCCTTGAGCAACTCGCCCAGCGTGGTGCCGGCCGGTGTGGCCGCGCTGTCGGACTTGTAGCTCGACAGCGCCTCCGCTTCCTCGTGGACTTCCTTCGCCTTGACCGACAGCGCCACGCTGCGGTTCTTGCGGTCGACGTTGGTGAACTTCGCCTCGATCTCGTCGCCCACCTTGAGCACCGTGCGCGCATCGTCCACCCGGCCGCGCGCGAGCTCCGATGCCCGCAGGGTGCCGGTGACGCCGTCCCCCAGGTCGAGCGTCGCGCCGCGCGCGTCGACTTCCGTGACCACGCCCTTGACGACCGAATTCTTGGGATGCTCGGCGAGCCACGCGGAGAACGGGTCCTTGTCGAGCTGCTTGATGCCGAGCGAGATTCTTTCGCGGTCGGCGTCGATGGCCAGCACCGCCGCCTCGATCTCCTGGCCTTTCCGGTAGTTGTGCACGGCTTCCTCGCCGGGCTGGTCCCAGGAAATGTCCGACAGATGCACGAGCCCGTCGATGCCGCCTTCGAGACCGATGAAGATCCCGAAATCGGTGATCGACTTGATCTGGCCCGTCACCTTGTCGCCGCGATTCGCCGTCGCCGCGAACTCGGCCCACGGATTCGGCTGGCACTGCTTGATGCCGAGCGAGATCCGCCGCCGCTCCTCGTCGATGTCGAGGACCATCACTTCGACCTCCTCGCCCACCTGCACGACCTTGGAGGGATTCACGTTCTTGTTGGTCCAGTCCATCTCGGAGACGTGCACCAGGCCCTCGACGCCTTCCTCGATCTCGACGAAGCAGCCGTAGTCGGCGATGTTCGTCACCTTGCCGAAGATGCGGGAACCCGGCGGGTAGCGCCTGCCGAGGTCGTGCCATGGATCGTCGCCGAGCTGCTTGATGCCCAGGGAGACGCGCTGGCGCTCGCGGTCGAACTTGAGGATCTTCACGTCGATCTCGTCGCCGACGTTCACGACCTCGGACGGATGCTTGACCCGCTTCCAGGCCATGTCGGTGATGTGCAGCAGCCCGTCGATGCCGCCGAGGTCCACGAACGCGCCGTAGTCGGTCAGGTTCTTGACGATGCCCTTGACGACGTTGCCTTCCTGCAGCGTGCGGAGCAACTCCTCGCGCTCGGCGCTGTACTCCTGCTCGACAACCGCCCGCCGCGATACGACGACGTTGTTGCGCCGCTGGTCGAGCTTGATGACCTTGAAGTCGAGGCTCTTGCCCTCGAGGTAGGCCGGATCCCGCACCGGGCGCACGTCGACGAGCGACCCCGGCAGGAAAGCCCGGACGTTGTCGATCTCGACCGTGAAGCCGCCCTTGACGCGCCCGTTGATCACACCCTGCACGATCTCGTCGTTCTCGTAGGCCTTCTCGAGCTGCGCCCAGGTCCTGGCGCGTATGGCCTTTTCCCGCGACAGCCGGGTCTCGCCGAAGCCGTCCTCGACGGCATCCAGGGCGACCTCGACCTCGTCGCCCACCGAGATCTCGGCGGCGCCGTGGTCGTTCTGGAACTGTTCTATGGGAATGACGGCCTCGGATTTGAGACCGGCGGTGACGATGACCACATCGTCGTTGACTGCGACAACCTTGCCCGTGATGATCGAACCGGGCTTTATGTGTTGACTCGCAAAACTCTCTTCGAATAACTCAGCAAAACTTTCAGACATTAGATTAAACCGGAGGACTTGAACGTCCTCGCCCATACGTTCTACCGCTTCCGTCGGCGAACGGTTGCAACAAAAAAAGAACCCGGACGGCCCTGTCCGAATCCACCATGCCCGCCTCTAGGCGGGCATAACCTCCTGCGCCCAAAGCAATACCCTTTGGGTTACCTCTTCGATGTTCAGCTCGCTGGAATCCAGCAAGCGGGCATCGTCGGCGGCGCGCAACGGGGCGACCGATCGTTCGGAATCCCGCCTGTCGCGTTCCGCGATGTCCCGCGAAAGGGCGGCAAGGCTAACATCAATATTCTTTTCTTTCAACTGCTTATGTCGCCTCTCCGCCCGCTTCTCCGGCGTGGCCGTCAAAAACACCTTGAGCGCCGCGTCCGGGAACACCGCCGTACCCATGTCGCGCCCGTCCGCCACCAGGCCCGGCGGCCGGCGAAAGCCGCGCTGCAGGCCCAGCAGGGCCTCGCGAACCGCCGGCAGCCCGGCCACGCGGGAGGCCAGGCGGCCGCAGTCCTCGGAGCGGACTTCCCCGGCCACCTCCCGGCCGTCCAGCCAGATCCGCTCCTCGCCGCCGGGACCGGAGCCGAAGCGGACGCTCATGTCCCGGGCCGTCCTGGCGAGTGCCTCCTCGGGGGCGTCGATTCCCGGTCCCCGCTCTGCCGCGAGCGCCGCCAGCCGGTACAGGGCGCCGCTGTCGAGCAGGTGCCAGCCGAGGGCCCCGGCGACGCGCCGCGCAATGGTCCCCTTGCCGGAACCGCTCGGCCCGTCGATGGCGATCACCGGGACCGGATCGTCCGCGCCTGCCCGGCTCATGCCGCCGGAGCCTCCCCGTCCGGCACCACGTCGAGCCCGAGGCCACGCACGCAGTCGACGAAGTCGGGAAAGGAGGTTGCGACGGCGTCGGTGTTCAGCACACGGACCGGCCCCGCGGCAATCGAGCCCGCGACGGCAAACGCCATCGCGATGCGATGGTCGCCGCAACTGTCGACGCTGCCGCCGGTAAAGCGCCCGCCGTGGATCACCGCGCCGTCCTCCGTCTCCTCGATCCGGATGCCCAGGCGGCCGAGGCCGGCCGCCATCGCGCCGATTCGGTCGCTCTCCTTGACCCTGAGCTCGCCCAGCCCCGAGAAACGCGTGCGCCCGCGGGCCGCGGCGGCCGCGACAAACAGCACGGGAAACTCGTCGATGGCGAGCGACACGAGCGCAGGATCCACCGCGATGCCCTCGAGGTCCGACGGTCTGACCCGGATATCGGCGAGGGGTTCATGCCCTGCCCGCCTTTCGTTCTCCACCGTGAGGTCCGCACCCATCTGCCGCAGGATCGAGATGGCCCCGGTCCGCGTCGGATTCACACCGACGCGCTCGATGACCGCTTCGCCGCCGTCCGATAGCAGCGCCGCCACGACGAGGAAGGCCGCCGACGACAGGTCGCCCGGCACCTCGATGTCGGCCGCCGCAAGCGCCTGGCCGCCGCGCAGGGCAATGCGCCCGCCCCCGGCCTCCAGCGCCACGCCCATCGCCTGCAGCATCCGTTCGGTGTGGTCACGCGTCACTACGGACTCGGTAAGCTCGACGTCGCCGTCCGCGTAAAGGCCGGCCAGCAGGACTGCCGACTTCACCTGCGCGCTCGCCACCGGCAGCGCATAGTCGATGCCGGTGAGCGCGCCCGCGCCGTGCACGACGAGCGGCGGCAGCCCGCCGTTGCTCTCGATCCGCGCACCCATGCGCGACAGGGGCTCGATCACGCGGCCCATCGGCCGCCGCGACAGCGACCCGTCGCCCGTCAGCCTGCAGGTAAAGGATTGCCCGGCGAGCAGCCCGGCCAGGAGGCGCATGCCGGTGCCGGAGTTCTGCAGGTCGAGGGGCCCCGACGGCGGGCCGAGGCCACGCCTGCCGGCGCCGTGAATGACGAGGCTCGTGGCATCCGGCTCGTCGATTACGACGCCCATCCGCCGCATCGCGGCGAGCGTCGCGCGGCAGTCCTCGCCCGGCAGGAAGTTCCCGATGCGGCTGTCGCCTTCGGCGACCGCGCCCAGCATGAGGGCCCGGTGCGAGATCGACTTGTCGCCGGGAACCCGGGCGGCGCCGCCGCCGGCTTTCGAGGGATGGACGGTCCAGTGCACCGGCGCAGCGCGTCAGCCGACGGCCTTGGGGTAGGCGCCCAGGATGCGGAACAGCGAGCTCATCGCCTCGAGTTCCGCCAACGCGTCGGAGAGCGGCGCCTCGGCGGCGTGGCCGTCGAGGTCGACGAAGAAGACGTAGTCCCAGTTCTTCCGCCGCGACGGCCGCGACTCGATGCGGGTCATGTTCACGCCGTGCGTGGCGAAGGGCTGCAGCAGCGCGTGCAGCACCCCGGCCCCGCCGCCGGTGTCCTGCGTCGACACCAGCACGGTGGTCCGGTCGTCGCCGCTCGGCGCCAGCAGCTCGCGGCCGATGACCAGGAAGCGGGTGGCGTTGTCGGCCCGGTCCTCGACGTTGCGCACCAGGAACGCGAGGTCGTAAACCTCGGCGGCCGCATCCCCGCCGATGGCCGCGGTGCCGGCTTCGTCGCGCGCCCGGCGCGCGCCGACGGCATTGCTGCTGACGCCGATCAGGTCGACGTGCGGCAGGTATTCCCGCAGCCAGCCGCGGCACTGCGCGAGCGCCTGCTCGTGCGCGCAGACCCGCTCGATGTCCTCCAGGCGGCTCATCCGGCCCAGCAGGTGCTGCTCGATCCCCAGCTCGATCTCGCCGCCGATCTTCAGCGGGGAGGTCAGGAACATGTCCAGCGTGTTGTTGACGGTGCCCTCGGTCGAGTTCTCGATCGGCACCACGCCGAAATCGGCGTCCCCGCTCTCCACCTCCCGGAATACCTCGTCGATGGTGGCAAAAGGCAGCGCCCGGACGGAGTGTCCGAAGTGTTTGTAGACGGCGGCCTGGGTGAACGTGCCTTCGGGGCCGAGGAAACCGACCTTGAGCGGCTCCTGCTGCGCAAGGCAGGCCGACATGATCTCGCGGAACAGGCGCAGCATCTCCTCGTCGCGCAGCGGGCCCCTGTTGCGTTCCCGCACGGCCCGCAGGATCTCCGCCTCGCGCTCCGGCCGGTAGTAGTCGATGGCGGCGGCAAGCTCGCCCTTCGTCACCCCGACCTGCTGCGCATACGTCGCCCGCTCGTTGAGGAGCGCCTGTATCTGCCGGTCGACCTCGTCGATACGCGTGCGCATCGCCTCGAGCGAGACCGGTTCATCGTCCAGCGACTTCGCCATTCACTGTTCCTGTAGCCCTGTAACCGCGGAATTTCGACCGCCCGGCGGGCGACCCTCGGGCCGTCGCGGCACACCGGTCAGGATATCGGCTTCCCGAGGTTTCGCAAGGCGAGCACGCCCCTGATCTCGCGGAGCAAGGCGACGGTTTCATCCGGTACCGGTCCGTCCAGGTCGACGATCGTGTAAGCCGTCTCGGCCATCGACTTGTTGAGGAGATCCTCGATGTTGAGGTCGGCCTTCGCCAGGCAGGTCGAG
>CAZTAE010000015.1:0-24668 GCA_964611535.1 uncultured Woeseiaceae bacterium | reverse complement strand
GGCAGGCCGGGCATGGTCATGATGGCGCCGCAGACGACGACCACGAACTCGGCCCCCGCCGCCAGCCGGATCTCGCGGATCGGCACGACGTGTCCTTTCGGCGCGCCCAGCAGATTCGGATCGGTGGAAAAGCTGTACTGCGTCTTGGCCATGCAGATCGGATAGTGGCCGTAGCCCTCCTTCTGGAACTGCGCGAACTGGTCGCGCACCTTCTTGTCCGCGATGATGTCCTCGGCGCCGTAGATGGAGCGTGCGATGTGCCGCGCCTTGTCCCACAGCGGCATGTCGTCGTCGTACAGCGTGTGAAACTGCGGCGCGTGCCCGTCGGTCAGCTCGACGACGTGCCGCGCCAGGGCGTCGATGCCCGCTCCGCCCTCCGCCCAGTGCCGGCAGACGTAGGCCTCCACGCCCAACTCGGCGCAGAATCTGCGGACCACTTCGATCTCGGCGTCCGTGTCCGAGTCGAAGTGGTTGATGGCGACGGCGACCGGCAGGCCGAAGTGTCCGAGGTTGCGGATGTGCTGGCCCAGGTTGGCGCAGCCCTTGCGGAGGGCTTTCACGTTTTCCGCCGTCAGCTTGTCCCTCGCGACGCCGCCGTGCATCTTCAGCGCCCGGACCGTCGCGACCAGCACGACGGCCGACGGCCGCAGCTGCGCCTTGCGGCATTTGATGTCGAAGAACTTCTCCGCGCCGAGGTCGGCGCCGAAGCCCGCCTCCGTCACGACGTAATCCGCGAGCCTCATCGCCGTCCGCGTTGCGATTACCGAGTTACAGCCATGGGCAATGTTGGCGAACGGACCGCCGTGCATCAGCGCCGGGTTGTTTTCCATCGTCTGGACGAGGTTCGGGCGAAACGCGTCGCGCAGCAGCGCCGTCATCGCGCCTTGTGCGTTGAGCGCGCTGACCGTCACGGGCTTCTGCCCGCGGGTGTAGCCGACGACGATGTTGCCGAGACGGCGCTCGAGATCCTCGAGATCGTTCGCGAGACAGAAGATGGCCATGATCTCGGAGGCGACGGTGATGTCGAAGCCGCTCTCGCGCGGTACGCCGTGGGGTGTGCCGCCCAGGCCGATCACCACGTTGCGCAGTGCGCGGTCGTTCATGTCCACCACGCGGCCCCAGGTGATGCGCCGGGGATCGATGTCGAGCTCGTTCTCCCAGTGGATGTGGTTGTCCACGAGGGCGGCCAGCAGGTTGTGCGCCGCACCGATCGCGTGGAAGTCCCCGGTGAAGTGCAGGTTGATGTCGGTCATCGGCACGACCTGCGCCATGCCGCCGCCGGCGGCGCCGCCCTTCATGCCGAAGCACGGGCCGAGGCTCGGCTCCCGCAGGCAGATGGCGGCATTCTTGCCGATGTGGTTCAGCCCGTCGCCCAGCCCCACCGTGGTGGTGGTCTTGCCCTCGCCCGCGGGTGTCGGCGACACGGCGGTGACCAGCACCAGCTTGCCGTCCTCCCGCTCATGCAGGTTGTCGAGGACGGGATAGTCGACCTTGGCCTTGTCGTGTCCGTAGGGCACGAGCTGGTCGGCTGCCAGCCCCAGCTTCCTGCCGATATCCTGGATGGGAAGGACCGTTGCCGACTGGGCGATCTCTATGTCCGTTTTGGGACGCATGCGGCGGCTCCGTTGCTGTTCGCTCTGGTTGTTCGAAAGCCGAATCCGCCTCGCCCGCCCGGGCGACGATCCGGAATGTGCCGGGATTCTAACCAACACCCTCGGCATGACGCACTACCTGGCGCTCCGGCTTCAAGTCGTGAAACGGCGGTCACCGTGCAGCGGCCCGCACGGCCGCGGCGGCCGGCTTCCGCTTTCCCGTCACGTATCGAGGTCCGCACGGGCAATGGCAATAGCTTCCTCGATGACCGAAAGGTCGCCGATGTTGTGAGCGAGCGTCATGCACAACTTGCAGAGAAACAGTTCCCGTCGGGCACCGGCTGCATCGACCGATGCCGCGAGCAGGTCGTACACCTGCTCGAGCTCTTCGAAGGTCAGCTTGTCGCTCATCGTTGATATGCTCCCAGGGCAATTGAAAGTGCTTGTTCTGCTTCTTCCGGGTCCAACGAACGCCACCTGGCGGCGACGTGGCGGTCGGGACGGACCAGGTAAAAGCTGCCCCCCTGCGCCGCATAGCCCGCGAACGTGCTGCCGCTTCTGTCCAAGACGGTTGTTATACCGGGCACCGATAGGGCCTGCCTCGAGATCAGGAGGAGACGAAACCGCTCGTCCAGGCGCGCCAGCCGATCGCGGAGCTCGATGGCCTGGCGCGGCGGCTCCTCGCCGTCAGTGAACAGAAGCCCGGTAAAGCCGGTCCCGAGGTGGTCCAGCAGGTAGTCGTCGCGACCGATCCTGCGATTGAGCGCCGCCGAGCCGGCGGCGACGCCGCCTCCGAACGCGCGATCCCGCTCCCGATGGCTCGTGAGCGGGCTGTCTTTGTAGGTATAGGGAAGCACCTGGCGGGGATCGGCGAACCGGCGGGTGAACGCCTGCGTCAGTGACAGCTGCAGGACGGCCTTGCGCATCAGCGCATAGCCGCGCGTCGGCGGCGTCATGAACCGCGAGCTCTTGCCGGCGTTCCTGAAGACGTCCAGCGTCGCGCCGCGGCGCTCCGGCGTATAGCTGTCGAGCAAGCGGGTTCCCGCCGCGCCGTTCAGCACGTAAGCCAGCTTCCAGGCGGCGTTGACCGCGTCCGCGAAGCCGTTATTCAGGCCGCGGACGCCGAAGATGGGCACGATGTGCGCCGCATCCCCGGCGAAAAACACCCGGCCGTGCCGGTATTCGTCGAGGCAGAGCGAGTTCGCGGTATAGATGCTCCACCATTCCATCTCCCAGCGCCCCGTATGCCCGATCATGTCGAGGATGGCCTGGACGCGGCGGCACACGTGCTCCTCCACGACCGCCTCGTGGGGATCCTCGTGCTCCCGCAGCTGCCAGTCGATGCGCCAGATGTCGTCCGGTTGCCTGTGAATCAGGATGGTCGAATCCGGGTTCGCCGCGGACTCGAAAAACGAGCGCCGCTCCGTCGGAAAATCGTGGTCCATGCGGACGTCGGCGATGACGTAATGGCCCGGCAGATTCTCGCCCTTCAGCCGCTGACCGAGCAGAGCCCGGACGGGGCTCCGGGCACCGTCGGCCGCCAGCAGGTACCGGGCCCGCAGCGAGTACTTCCCCTCCGGCGTCCCGACCGTCACGACCACCTCGTCGTCGCCGTCGTCCACTTCGAGCACCTCGCTCTGCCACCGCAGGTCGAGGTCGGGCAATCCGGCCGTCCTGTCGACGAGAAACTTTTCGATGTACTGCTGCTGGATGTTGTACATCGGCAGGTAGCGCTCCTCTTCCGAGTGCGGCATCTCGAGGCGGTAGATGAGCCTGTCCCGGTAATAGCAGCGGCCGCGCGTCCACCCGAGGCTCTTGCGCTCGAACGGCTCCACCGCGCCCAGTTGCTGCAGCGTTTCGAAGCTGCTGCGCGAGACGCAGATGGCCCGGCTGCCGTCGTTCAGGGTGTCTTTCTTCTCCAGCAGCACACAGGGGATGCCGCGGCGCGCGAGCTCGATCGCCGCCGCCAGGCCTACCGGTCCGGCGCCGACGATGACCACCGGGTGCCGGCGGGAGCCGCCATCCATCTCCGGCGGCCGCACGAACGGATACCGGGGATAGCGGAAGTACAGCGATTCCAGTTCTCCCCTGCCGGCGGGTCTCACATCTGCGAACCCGGATGATGCCGCAGGGATTGCGGCAGCGCGGCATGGAGAACAGCCTCCGCAAGCATCGAGGCGGCCCCCTCAGGACACGGGTTCGAATCGCGCCACCGCACAGCCGACGGCGAATATCGGCAATTCGGCCGTGTAGAACTTCAGAGCGCCCGGGCACTGGGCCGCTGCGGCTGCGGCGATGTACGTGCGGATCTCGAAGCCTCCCTGGCCGGCGTCACGGTACGTGTCGGCATCGCCGTAGCCGAGCAGCGCTTCCCTGTCCTGGCGCATCAGCCGGTCGAGGAACTCGCGGTCCCAGTCCTCGTTGATCCTTCCGGAGTCGGGGGTTGCCGGCCAGTGCGAAATGCCGCCGGTACCGACCACCGCGATTCGCTCGGGCACGCTGTCGCAGGCACGCCGCAGGGACTCGCCGAAGGTCCACGCCCGGTGCAGCGGCGTAAGGGGCGGACCCTGGCAGTTGATGTTCACGGGGATCACCGGCAAATCGTAGCGCGGCGTGAGGAAATGCAGCGGCACCATGATGCCGTGATCGAACTTCCACTCTTCGGAATACGCAACATCGACCGCCTGCAGGATCCCGGTGGTGAGCTTCAACGCGAGCTCCGGTGCCCCGGGAATTTCCCGGCGCTCGATCCCGAGCCAGTCGGCATCCTCGATCGGGCCCTCGTGCTTCTCGCCGATGCCGATGCAGTAGGCGGGCATGTTGTTCATGAAAAAGTTCGCGAAGTGCTCCGCCGCGATCACCACGAGCGCATCCGGATGCAACGCCTCGATCGCCCGGCGCTCCGCATCCAGGGCTGCGTAGAATTCATCCCGAAGCGCCGTGTCCTTCACGAGCCCGGCGCGCCCCGTGATTCCCGGTGCATGGCTGCAGACTCCGGCGTACACCAGGCTCATCGGTTCCTCTCCTCGTCGGTGAAGCTCGCGCCGCCGCCCGTCATTGCGTAGACCCCTGCGCGTACCGGGCCATGCCGCCGGACGCCCTCGCGCATCCTTTCGAGGTAGTCGAACCACTCGATCCCGAGGAACGCCGCGTAGTGCATGAGAATCTGGCCGTTGACCCCCAGCACGTAGAGCAGGCCGATATCGCCCTCCGCCAGCGCGCGGCGTTCCTCATCGGTGAGGTCATAGGCATCCAGTAACGGTCCCGGGTCCTCCCGGCACTGCTTCTGCACGTCCGGGTCGCGATTGAGGACGTACAGGAACTTCTGTACCTGGTAGAGGCTCATTCGCGGCCGAGCGCCGGCACCCTGTGGGTACCCATGGCGATGCAGACGTTCTTGGTTTCCATGTAGAAGTCGAAGCTGTAATCGCCGCCGTCGCGGCCGATGCCGCTCGCTTTCATGCCGCCGAAGGGCGCCGGCAGATGGCGGTTGTTTTCGGAGTTGACCCAGATCATTCCGGCTTCGAGGTCGCGCGCCATGCGGTGGCCGCGGCCGATGTCGGACGTCCAGAGGTAGGCGGCCAGCCCGTAGGCCACGTCGTTGGCGATGCGAAGCGCCTCCTGCTCGTCCTCGAACGGAATCGCGGTCAGGACCGGACCGAAGATCTCTTCCTGGGCGATTCGCATGTCGCCGCGCGCCCCGGTGAACAGCGTCGGTTGCACGTAGTTGCCGCTGCCGGCGCCCGAGAACCCGCCCGCGGCGACGCGCGCGCCGCCTTCCTCGGCGATGCGGAAATAGCCGGTGACTTTCTCCACATGGCGGCGATGCACCAGCGGGCCCACCTCGGTGGCCGGGTCCAGGGGGTGCCCGACCTTCAGCCGGCCGATGCGCTCCGTCAGCCTGGCGATGAACTCGTCCTGGATGGACGACTGCACGAGCAAGCGGCTGGACGAGGTGCAGCGCTCGCCATTCAGGCTGAAGATCATGAACACGACCGCGTCCAGGGCCCGCTCCAGGTCGGCGTCTTCGAAGACGATGACGGGGTTCTTGCCGCCCAGCTCGAAATGCACGCGCTTCAGCGTATCGGCGCCCTGGCGCATGATGCGGCTGCCCGTGCCCGTCTCGCCGACGAAGGCCACGGCCCTGATGGCGCTGTGCTCCGTGAGTGCCCTTCCCGCGACCTCGCCGATGCCATTCACCAGGTTGAGGACGCCGTCCGGCAGGCCTGCCTCGCTACAGATTTCCGCGAGCATCGTCGCCGTCAGCGGCGTCCACTCCGCGGGTTTGTGGACCACCGTGCAGCCGGCCGCCAACGCCGGCGCGATCTTCCACGTCGACAGCATGAACGGTGTGTTCCAGGGCGTGATGACGCCTACCGGCCCTATCGGCTGCCGCATCGTGTAATTCAGATGCTCGTCCGCCGGCAAGGCCAGACCATCGGCGGCTCCGGGCGCCCGATCGGCGAAGTAGCGGAAGTTCTCGGCGCCGCGTGCCGCCGCCTTGCTCATGAAACGAATCGGCTGTCCCGTGTCCGCGCTTTCCACGAGCGCGATGTCCGCCGCGCGCGCTTCTATCCCGTCCGCGATTGCGTGGAGCAGCCGTTTGCGTACCTTGCCCGATAGGCCGCGCCAGTCGCTGAAGGCCGCCCCGGCGGCCGTGCAGGCCGCCGCGACATCCTCGCCGTTCCCGGCCGCCACCCGCCCCAGCGAATCGCCGCTGACGGGCGAGACGTTGTCGAAAGTCTCACCCGAAGCCCCCGCCACGGGAGCGCCGCCGATGTAGTGACCCAGCGTCTCGCTCCGGAAGCGCGCCAGCAAGCGCTCGCACGCGCGGACGTTTTGCTCCAGTTCGCGGCTCATGCCGGGCTGCCGTCGCGTCGCGCAACATAGCTGCGAAGATTGTTGTTCTTGCGATTGGTGTGCGGATCGATGTCCTGTATGTCCAGGGAAATCGCCAGCGGCCGGCTGGCACTCACCGGCTCCAGGAAGCCGAACAGGGCGTCGGAGATGGCATCGGCGGCACGTTCCCGATCAGCGAGCGAGCGCCCGAACCGTATCCGCAGCAGCACGTGCACGAAGGCGTTGTCGGGGTGCCCGTCCGCGATGCGGTAGTGGTCGCGGCGCACGGCGCGCGTCCGCAGGCCGGCGAGAGGAAATATCCCGGTGCCCAGGGCTGCTTCGTGCACGCAGGCGAGCAACGCGTCGATGTCGAGCGCGTCGTCCAGGTTGGCAGAGTATTCGACGATCTGGTGAGGCATGGTCTCCCGGCGTTTGACCGCTTCCAATTAACATGTTAATTATTCGTCGCGACCGGGTCAACGATCAGCAGGGGTTTCGCACATGGACGACCTGAGCCGGCTTCGGGGCTCCATTCCACCGCTCGTCACGCCGTTTCGTGGCGACGAGGTGGATTACGAGGCGTACGCCCGCCTGTGCGAGTTCCAGCTCGAGCAGGGATCGGACGGGATCCTCGTCAACGGCACCACCGCCGAACCCTCCACGCTCACGCTGGAGGAGCGGAACCGGCTGGTCGACGTGGGCATGGAGGCCGTCGGCGGCCGCATGCCGGTCGTCGCGGCAACCGGCTCGCAGTCGCTGGCGGAGTCGGAGCGGCTGACGCTTCACGCGGTGCAGGCCGGAGTGGACGCCCTGCTCATCGTCACGCCCTACTACCTGCGCCCGCCGCAGCGCGGGCTCATCGAGTACTACCTGCGCCTTGCGGCCGCTCACGACACGCCCTGGATGGTCTATCACATACCGGGCCGGACGGCCGTCAGCGTGACCCTGGAGACGCTCGCGACGCTGCGGGAACGCTCGCCCCGGTTCGTGGGCATGAAGCACGCCGTCAACGATCTCGGCTTCGCATCCGAGGCGCTCGCGCTTCTGGGCGAGGATTTCCGCATCTTCGTCGGCCTGGAGGAACTGTCCTTTCCCATGATGGCCATCGGCGCCTGCGGACTGATGAACGCGGTCGGCAATCTGCGGCCCGCCGTCCTGGCGAAGCTCTGTGCCGCGGTCGATGCCGGCGACCTGCATGAAGGCCGTGCCCTCCACCAGCAGCTGCTCGAAATCAACAAGGCGGTCTTCTACGACACGAACCCGATACCCATCAAGTACATGATGAAGCGTCTCGGAATCCTCCCCGAAAACGCCCACCGGCTGCCGAATATGCCGGCGACCGGGGAGCTCGCCCGGCGCCTGGATGCGGTGCTGGAGCGGGCGGGGCTCGGCGGCTCCGCCGCGCCGTCATGAGACTCGTGAGCTTCCGCCGTGGCGCGAGCTGCGGCTTCGGCGCCGTGGTCGACGGCGGCATCGTTGACCTCGGCGGGCGGCTGCCTGCGTTTCCCGATCTCCGCGCGGCGCTGCGGGCGGACGCCGGAGACGTGCTGCAACGCACGACGAACGGCGCGCCGGCCGACCTGGCGCTCGAGGACGTGGAATTCCTGCCGACCATCCCGAATCCGGAAAAGATCATCTGCATCGGAGTGAACTACCGGGTCCGCAATGCCGAATACAGGGACGGCTCGAGCCAGCCGGCCTACCCCAGCGTTTTCATGCGCGCCCGGGAGTCGCTCGTCGGGCACCTGCAACCGATCCTGCGGCCGCCGGAGTCGGATCAGCTCGACTACGAAGGCGAGATCGCACTGGTGGTCGGACGTGAGGGTCGACGCATCGCGGAAGCCGAGGCCCACAAGTACGTCGCCGGCATCACGCTCATGAACGAGGGTTCAGTCCGGGACTGGCTGCGCCACGCGAAATTCAACGTCACCCAGGGCAAGAACTTCGAGCAGAGCGGCGCGCTCGGCCCGTGGCTCGTGACCTCCGGGGAGCTCGACCCCATGAGCGAGCTGCGACTGCGCACGTCCGTAAACGGGGAACTGCGCCAGGACGACACGACCGCAAACCTCATGTTTCCGCTTCGCTACCTCCTGAGCTACCTCTCGACCTTCTTTCGGCTGAAGCCGGGGGACGTCATCGCCACGGGCACGCCGGGCGGCGCCGGCGCGCGCCTGGACCCGCCGCGCTACCTGTCCGCGGGGGACACGGTCGAGGTGAGCGTCGAGGCCGTCGGGAAGCTGCGAAACCCCGTCCTCGACGACCCGGGACAGACGGGAGTGTCTGCGACATGAGCAGCGCCGCATCCGCAGCGTCGCCGGCGGGCGCGGAACTGCGCCCGTTGCGACGGTCGTTGCCGATGGCGCTGCTCCGTGCCCGTGAAGCGGTGATGGACCGCTTCCGGAGCATGCTCAGGGACAACGGCCTGACGGAACAGCAGTGGCGCGTGATCCGGGTGCTGGCCGAAGGGGACGCGCTGGAGGTTTCCCGCCTGGCGCAAAAGAGTTTTCTGTTGCCGCCGAGCCTCTCGCGCATACTCAAGTTTCTCGTGAGCGAAGGCCTGGTCCGACGACGTGCCATCGACGCCGACCAGCGCCGCGTGGAAGTGAGTCTGACGGCGGCGGGCCGGCGCCGGTTTCGCAGAATCGCGCCCTGCTCCGAAGCGATCTACCGCGAGATCGAGGACGTGATCGGCGAGGATCGCCTGGAACAGCTGTACGAGCTCTTGTCGCAACTGGAAAATGCCCTCGCGGGAACGGGGGAAAGATGACCGGGGGAGACTGAAACCATGGATCCGTCAACGTCCAGAGCGAGCTCCGGGGACGTACTTCACGAGATCGAGCGGGCCAGCATCGACAGTTTGCGGGCCCTGCAACTCGAGCGGCTCAAGCGTTCGCTCGCGCACGCCTACCGGAACTCCCCTTTTTATCGCCGGCATTTCGATGCGCACGAAGTGCATCCCGACGACCTGAAAACGCTCGACGACCTGGCGCGGTTTCCCTTCACCACGAAGGCGGACCTGCGGGACAACTACCCGTTCGGGATGTTCGCCGTGCCCCGGGAGGAGGTCGTACGGATCCACGCATCGAGCGGGACTACGGGAAAGCCGACCATCGTGGGCTATACCGCCGGTGACATCGACACCTGGTCCGAAGCCGTGGCGCGCTCCATCTATGCCGCCGGCGGACGCGGCGGAGATATCGTCCATGTGGCGTACGGCTATGGCCTGTTCACCGGCGGACTGGGCGCTCATTACGGAGCGGAGCGGCTGGGCTGCACGGTCGTCCCGATGTCCGGCGGCCAGACGGAGAAGCAGGTGCTGCTCATCTGCGATCTCGACCCGGACATCGTCATGATGACGCCCTCCTACATGCTCAACATCGCGGACGAGCTCGACAACCAGGGCATCGCGCCGGAGAAGCTCGCACTGCGTTGCGGAATATTCGGCGCGGAACCGTGGACGGACCGCATGCGGAACGAAATCGAGCAACGCCTGCAAATCGATGCCGTCGACATCTACGGGCTTTCGGAGGTGATCGGCCCCGGCGTGGCGCAGGAGTGCATCGAGAGCAAGGACGGTCCGACGATCTGGGAAGACTGGTTCTATCCGGAGATCATCGATCCCGACACGGGCAGGGTCCTCGAAGACGGGCAGCAAGGCGAGCTGGTCTTCACCAGCCTGACCAAGGAGGCGCTCCCGGTCATCCGCTATCGCACCCGCGACCTCACGCGCCTGCTGCCTGGCACCAGCCGGACGATGCGGCGTATGGAAAAGATCACCGGGCGCAGCGACGACATGCTGATCATCCGCGGCGTCAACGTCTTTCCCTCGCAGGTGGAGGAGCAGATCCTGACGGTCGAGCAGCTCGCGCCGCACTACCAGCTCGAGGTCACCCGTGCAGGGCATCTCGACGCGATCACGGTCGTGGTCGAGCTGCGGGCGGAAACCGCGACGGACGATCATGCCGCTCTGGCCGAGAAGACCCTGCGCCAGCGGATCAAGTCGCTGATCGGCGTTTCCTGCGAGGTACGGGCCGGACCGCCGGGATGCGTGCCGAGGTCGCAGGGGAAAGCGCAGCGGATCGTCGACCGGCGCGAGCCGTAGCGCGAACCAGGGGCGACGTACCCGGCCGCCGGCGACGGAGTCCGGGTCCTACTCGATCGCCAGCGGCACCTCCAGGAACCCGCGGAATCGCGCCCGGCGCTGCCGGAGGGGCGTGCCGTCGATGCGGAGCTTCGGAAATCGCTCGGCCATCCGGCCGATCGCGACGCGCCCCTCGAGACGCGCCAGGGACATGCCGACGCACATGTGAATGCCCGAGGCGAAGGCGAGGTGATTGTTGGGACTGCGCCCGATGTCGAAGCGATCGGGCTCGGGGAAATGAGCGGGATCCCGATTCGCGGCGCCGATCATCAGGACGATCTGCTCGCCCGGTGCGACGGCATGTCCCGCTATCTCCGTGGCCGCGACCGCCTGCCGGTTCCCGATCTGGTTCGGGCTCTGGTACCTGAGGATTTCCTCCACGGCGCCGTTGATCAGCGCCGGGTCGGCCTTCAGCCGGGCCAGCTCGGCCGGGTGACGCAGCAGCTCGTAGATCCCGTTGCCGATCAGGTTGGTCGTCGTCTCGTGGCCCGCATTGAGGATGAAGATGCAGTTGTGGAGCAGCTCGCGTTCACTCAGGCGCTCGCCGCCCTCCCCCTCGATCAGCCGTCCCAGCACATCCGACTCGTCGCCGGATCCCGAGCGGCGGCGGCGTTCGATGAGCCCCCGCAGATACTCGCAGAAGGCCTCCACGGCGTCGTTGCCGGCCGCCAGCTGCGCTTCGCTCAGGCTCGGCTCCAGCGCGCCGAGTATCGCCAGCGACCAGCCGCGCAACGGCTCCCGTTCCTCGCGCGGGATGCGCAGGAGATTGCTGACGATTTCGACGGGGATGGCCGCGGCGTAGTCGGCGATCAGGTCGAAGCGCCCGCGCCCCTCGATGTCGTCGAGCAGCCGCTCGACGAACGCTTCGAGCTCCGGGGCCATGGCCTTGACCGCGGCCGGCTTCAGCGCGCCGGCCATCAGCCTGCGGACGCGGGTGTGGTACGGCGGATCGCTGAAGACGAGGCTGGTGGTGTGGTGCTCGTACAGCGGGCTGTCGCCGTACTTCGGCCGGAACAGGTCCTGCTTGTCCGAGACGAACGTCCCCGGATCGCGATAGACCCGTGCGACGTCCGCGTAACGGCTGAGCAACAGCGACCCGTCAGCGGCGCGATGAACCGGCGAACGACGGCGGAGATCCTGATACCAGGGGAACGGATCTTCGAAGAAGTCCGCCGGAAGCGCATCCAGCTCGAAGGAGGCTCCGGCTTTCCGGTCAGGTGCGGTCATGGAACGGTTCTCCGGCGCGCTCGACGGAAGCTGGCCCGGCGCGCACGAACGCTCATTGTCGCGGCTGAGCAGGTATGCGGGAAGAGGCGTGATGATCCGGCAGGGAACGGCGCTTGTACAGGAGCGAACGCCTTCCGCGCGCCTCCGGGCACCGTCTGGAACGGCGAAATCTCCTGTGCTATACAGGCCGGGCACTCGATGGCCGCGAGTGACTGCGAGGAAAACAACATGCTAACAAGAGCGCTCACCATACTCTGTCCAGCCGTTGTGTTGGCGCTGTCGCTTCCGGCCGCCGCGGAACTGCCCGTGGACGAGCCCGGTGTGAAGACGCTGGGAGAGCCTGCGCCGCACTGGTTCTGGGCGCACGACGTGGCATTCTTCAACATGGCAGACGGCCGCACCTACCTGTACGACGCCGACAGCGGCGACATGCTCGGCATGCTCAGCACCGGCATCTTCTACGCGAAGTTCGAGACGCCCCGAAACTACGGGGTGATCTATTCGCCGGAAACCTACTATTCGCGTCACACGCGCGGCGAACGTACCGACGTCGTCAGTTTCTACGACACGAAGACGCTGGATGTGATCGACGAGGTCGTCATTCCGCCCAAGCGCCATTCCGGGCTGGTCAACATCGGCTTCAGCGCCCTTACCGACAACGACCGCTTTCTGGTGGTTTACAACTTCACGCCGGCGCAATCCGTGACGGTCGTGGACGTGGAGTCGCGGGAATTCGTGCAGGAAATCGCCACTCCGGGATGCGCGATGACCTACGCCGCCGGGGACCGCAGTTTCATGATGATGTGCGGAAACGGCAGCCTCATGACGATCACGCTGGACGACACGGGTCGTGAAGCATCGCGCAGCCGCAGCGAGCCCTTTTTCGATCCTGCCGGCGACCCGGTGATGGAGAAGCCGGTGCGCCTCGGCGACACCTGGTACTTCGTGTCCTATGCAGGCACGATCCACGAGGTAGACGTATCGAACGAGGAACCGTCGTTTCCGGAAACGTGGTCGCTGACGCAGCGGAACGAAGAGAGCTGGCGGCCGGGCGGCTTCCAGCTGATGGCCGTGCACGCGGGCCGGAAGGAACTGGCGGCGCTGATGCACGAAGGCGGCATGGACACGCACAAGCATCCCGGCACCGACATCTGGGTCTACGACCTCGACGAACGCGAACGAGTGCGCCGGATCGGGCTGGATGGGCGGCTGGCGATGTCGATCAACGTCACCCCGGACGACGAGCCCCTCCTTCTCGCCTCGCACGGCGAGCCGGTGATCGACGTCTACGAATTCGCGAGCGGTGAGCTCCTGCGCACCATCGAAGGCGTCGGGCAGACGCCGCTCTTCATCCAGATGCCCTGACATGGACCTGCACCTGGACCCGCTTTACTGGCACGCGCTCCGCTGGCTCATAGCCGGCATATTCGCGATGGCGGTTCTGCACAAGCTCAGTGCCATACCTGCGTTCGAGGAAGTCGTGCGGGACTACCGCGTGCTGCCGGCGGGCATGGCGCCGTTCGCCGCCCGGCTCATAG
Organism: uncultured Woeseiaceae bacterium; assembly: GCA_964611535.1. Taxonomy (GTDB): domain Bacteria; phylum Pseudomonadota; class Gammaproteobacteria; order Steroidobacterales; family Woeseiaceae; genus IDS-8. The sequence continues at coordinate 11,331 of CAZTAE010000015.1, read as the reverse complement.
TCCTGCTCGAAGCCGGCGTCGTACTGGGGCTCGCAACCGGCATCGGCGCGAAGGCGGCAGCCGGAGTCGGCAGCGGCCTGCTGGCGGCGTACTGGACCGGCATGGCGATCAACCTCGCCCGCGGGCGGCGCGACATCGACTGCGGCTGCTTCGGCCCTGCGGGAACGGGCCGCGACGCACACACGCTGAGCGGATGGCTGCTGTTGCGCAATGCCGTGCTCATCGCACTGGCGGTGCTGCTACTGTTGCCGGTCGCGCCGAGGGAACTCGTCTGGCTCGACCTTACGACGATCGCCGCGGCGGCTACCGCCGGAATCATCCTGTATTCGGCTGCGGACCAGATCATGGCCAACGGACCCTGGATCCGGAGATTGCTGCCATGAGTCCGGCGCTGGCGGTTTCGGTCGTTCTTCTCTGGTTGGCGGTGATTGCCCTTGCAGTCGTCGTGGTGGCACTGGCGCGCCAGATCGGCGTCCTGCATGAACGCGTGACGCCTGCCGGCGCCCTGCAGATCGCGGGTGGCGCGGAGCCGGGGACGACGGCGCCGGAGCTTGCGCTCAAGGACGTCCGGGGCCGGGACGTGAATATCGGCGGCGCCCGTGAGGATGGCCGACACACCCTCCTGTTTTTCCTGGCGCCCTCGTGCCCCGTCTGCAAGACCCTGCTGCCCGTGCTGTTTTCCGCCCGGAAGTCGGAGGGCGCCTGGCTGGATGTCGTTCTGGCGAGCGACGGCGAGATGCAGGAGCAGCTGAAGTTCGTCGCGCGCGAAGGGCTGGACTCGTTTCCCTACGTCGTCTCCCGTGAACTGGGAATGCATTACCGCGTCGGCAAGCTGCCGTATGCTTACCTGATCGACGACGGCGGGGTGATCAGGAGCGGTGGGCTCGTGAATTCCCGGGAACACCTGGAGAGCCTGTTCAACGCGAAGGAACTGTCGGTGGCTTCCGTCCAGGAGTATCTCGGCCGGAAACAGGCCGAAGCGGAGCACGTTGCGTGACCGCCACCGCGCGCCCCGGCAACGAAAACAGGCAGGAGCAGTTATGAACTGGTTGGACCGCATTACCGAAGGCACCACCCGACAGGTCGCCCGCTCCAGTTCGCGGCGCAGCTTCCTGACGCGGCTGGGAACGCTGGTTGCCGGCAGCGCGGCTGCAGTTCCCCTGTTGCCGGTCGCCAGAGGCGCGGACACGGGAGCTCCGCAAGCACCCGACGAGAGCGGCAAAAGCGGCGAGGAATTCGATCCGAGGAGCTGCGCCTACTGGCGTCACTGCGCGATCGACGGCTTCGCGTGCAGCTGTTGCGGGGGCACGCAGACAACCTGCCCGCCCGGCACGGAGCTGGCCGGGATGACCTGGCTGGGCACCTGCCGCAATCCCGATGACGGCATCGACTACATCATTTCCTACAACGATTGCTGCGGCAAGGGCAGTTGCGGGCAGTGCATGTGCAACCGCAACGAGGGCGACCGGCCGATGTGGATGCCGCCGAAGAACAACGACACCAACTGGTGCCAGGGCGTGGCGAGCCGCAGCTATCACTGCACCATCGCCGCTGTTGTCGGTGTGGCGGTCGCCGACGACTGAGAGCCGCCATGATCGCCCGCGCCATCCTCCATCGACCGGCGGCGATCGCGGTATTTGCCGCCGCGTTGGCGGGCACGGGCGCGCAAGCGGAGCAGCCGCCGGCCGTCAACTACATGTTGCACTGCATGGGATGCCACCTGGCCGACGGCTCCGGCGGCCCGCCGGACGTCCCGGACGCCCGCGGCGAGATGGGCAGGCTGCTGGCGGTGGAGGGAGGCCGGGAGTATCTCGTGCAGGTGCCCGGCGCCGCCCAGGCGCCGATCTCGGACGCCGAGCTCGCCGGTGTCATCAACTACATGCTCGAGCACTTCAACGCCGTAACCCTGCCCGCGGACTACAGGCCGCTCACGGAGGAGGAAGTCGCCGCATGGCGCAAGGACTGGCTGCCGGACGTCGCGGCCGTGAGGCAGACCCTGCTGGAGCGGCTCGACGGAATCGGCCCGGACGGGGGAGCGGCTCAGAAGTAGATCTGGATGCTCGGCAGGATTCCGTCGCAGTTCACCAGCTCGACTTTCTTCATGCGGATCCTGTAGCCCTCGGGTGAGGGCTCCAGGACGTGCGTCGTTGCGCCGCCGTAGGTCTGCTGCTCATTGCGGCGGAACTCGAGCATGATGAAGCGCGAATTCACCACGCATCCGCCCGAAGCCTCATCGAAGGAATCCAGCATTACGTTGGATACCAGGTGCACGCTGTGCGGCTCCGGTTGCAGCGACATGGCGTTCGGGTGCCGGTAGCGCTTGAGCCGCACCTCGCGCAGCAGCGAGGTCTCGTACATCAGGGACACGTGGCCCAGTGGGTCGGGCTGGCCGCGCGTCGCAGGCACCCAGTACTCGCCGTCCTCGGTGAACAGGGCGCTCCACTCGTCCCAGCGCTTCTCGTCGATGAGGCGAGCCTCCCGATAGACGTACTGCTCCAGCTCGGCGAGCGTGGGCTTCGATGCGACGGAGCTCATCGTCCGCTCCCGGCGTCGGCAGTCATGTAGTCGCGCCAGGCCTGGAACTGATTGCGGAACACCATGTCGCTGCTGCCGGTCGCGGAGCGGCCGCCCTCCTCGTTCGGCTCGTCGGCGCCGAGCCAGCGGCCGTTGGACACCCAGTCGTTACCCGACGTGCCGAGGCCGTGCTGCAAGCGATGGTAGGCCTCGCGGTCGTCGGGGCCGACGATGTTGCCGGACGAGTTGATCAGGTTGCAGTAGAGGATCGAACGGTGGAGCATTTCCTCGGGAGCGCCCACCAGCCGGAAGGTCCAGCTTTCGATCACGGTCTCGTCCACCGCAACCGGCTTGACCACCCGTATCGTCTGGATCGCGCCCTTGCAGGTGAAGCTGGGGTAAACGACCGTGTTGTGGCGATTCATGGAAAGAATTTCCTGCATGCGCTCCTTGCCGTAAGCCCTTTCCATGGCGGCTTCGTATTCGGGGATGCCGGAATACGAGGCATGGATGCTGATCTTGCCGCCCGAATAGCTGTGGCCGTTGGCGAAGGCGTGCACCCCCATTTTCTCGAAGAAATCCTTGTCCTCGGCGAACGGGGCGAGGATCTGTATTTCGGCGGGCGCCTTCGTGCCCTCCGGAAAGAGCTTCTTCCCCATCTGCCGTGCTGTCTGCGCCGAAGACTGGTGCGCGATCATCGCGTGCATCATGTCGTTCAGGTTCTCGACGAAGAATTTCCAGTTGCAGTCATGGTGGTAACGCAGCACGCCGCCCGCGACTTCCAGCTTGCCCTCGGGCGAACGGTCGATCATGTTGTCGATGGACGTGGCGGTGGGGCCCAGCCACTCGGCGAGATCCGGGGCGTTGTCGGTCAGGCTCGCGAAGATGAAGCCCCGGTAGCTGGCCACGCTGGGCACGCGAACGAGGTTCATGCATTCGCTGTTCTTGCTGAGTCCCAAAGCCTTGTAAGCCTGGTCACCGCCGGTGATGTGGTGGCAGGTTCCGTCGGTCTTGTAAGTCCAGCCGTGGTAGCCGCAGCGCAATAACGTCGCGCGGCCGCTCTCGAGCTCGATGACCTTGGTGCCCTTGTGCGCGCAGCGGTTGAAGAAAAGGTTGAAGGTGTCGTCGTCGTGCCGGACGAGCAGCACGGGCTGGCCCACCAGATCGGTCGTGTAGAAGTCGCCTCGCTCGGATATCTGGCTCTCGTGCGCGACATAAATCCATGCTCGACTCCAGATGCGCTCCATCTCGAGCTCGAAGATTTCCGGATCGGTGTAGACGCGCCGGTCGACGGCGTCGTCCCGCACCATCTCCGCCAGCGATTGACTACTGTATTTCATAGGCACTCCTCAACTCACAGCGTGAGCGAACCAAGGCTCGCTCCGCCGCAGACAAACAGGTTCTGTCCGGTTATGAAGCCATTCTCCGGCGACAAAAGGAACATCACGGCGCGCGCGACGTCGGCCGGCTCGCCGAGACGTTTTACGGGGACGGATTCGGCGATCCGCCGGGCCTGCTCGCTGCCCTCGGGAACGACTTCCGTGAACATGTCGGTCACGACCGGCCCGGGCGCGACCGAGTTGACGGTTATGCCGTGGCTGCCGAGCTCCAGCGCCCAGGTCCGGACGAGCCCCAGTTGCGCCGACTTGGTTGCGGCATAGCCGGTGCGGGTGGCGAGGCCCAGCATCGCGCGCGAGGAAATGACGACGAATCTCCCGAACTTCGCCTTCTTCATCGCATCGAGAACGCCCTGCATCAGCAGCACGCTGGTGTAGACGTGCAGGCGAGTCAGGTATTCCACGTCGTCGAGCTCGACGTCCTCGATCAGCGCCGGCCGGATGACGCCCGCATTGTGGACGACGTTCGTGATGGCGTAGCTCCCGGCAAGCTCGCCGACGACGGCGCGGGTCTGCGCCACGTCCGAAAGGTCCACCGTCACGTCCACCAGGCGCTCGTGCGAAGCCGGCGCGCTCCGGCGCGAAAGGTTGAGAACCAGATAGCCCGCATCCAGCAGATGCCGGCAGATGCTCTCGCCGATGCCGGCGCTGCCGCCGGTAACGAGCGCGACGGGCTCCGACGGGGTCATGTGTCCTCCTCGTCTTTCGTCTTCTGCGGTCTCTCTGCCACGAGCACGCAGCGTTCATCACCGGCGCGCCGATCGCTCACCACGACGGCCGTCCCGGCCGCTATCGCCGGGTCCGCGGCGTACGCGATGACGCCCGGACCTGCCTCCAGCAGGACGGAGCAGATACGCCACGGTGCCCGCTCGCGGAAACCCGGGTGCAGGCTTGCGTGAACCATGGCCGCCGCAAGCACCTGGCCTGCACCCGATATCCTGCCCCACGGCAGATCGCCGCCGAGACAGTACCGGCACACTTCGCGCCAGGGATATTGGGGTTTTCCGCAGGCGCTGCACGTCTGCAGCGTCAGCTCGCCCTCACGGGCATGCCTTGCGTGCTCGCGCGCGAGCGGCGTCGATTCCAGGTCCGGTAACTCAAGCATCGCCGCGCTCCAGTATCGCCGCGGCTGTACACAGGCCGCGATCGTAGTTGACGTAACCGAAGCCGCTGACCAGGCCGAGCCCCGCATTCTCGACCTGGCGTCCCGACGCCTCCCCGGTCAACTGCCGCAAGGCCTCTACCAGGCCGAGATAGCCGCCGGCAAAGCCCGCCTGGCCGCAGGACAGCTGGCCGCCGCCGGTGTTGTGCGGCAAGCCGCCGGCGCCGACAACGCCGGAACGGCTGTGCACGAACCGTGCGGCATCGCCTTTTTCGCAAAAGCCGAGATCCTCGAGCTGCATGAAAGCCATCACGGGATAGTCGTCATAGGTCTCGACGAAATCCATATCCTCCGGTTCCGCGTCCGCCTGCCGGTAGAGCGCCTCCCGATCCTGCGCCCAGCCGCCGCGCAGCTGGACCGGATCCTCGGGGAACGCGTTGTGCCGTTCGATTATCCCGCGGATGCGGGCGAACTTCAGGCCCAGATCCCTGGCCTGCTCCTCCCCGAGGACCAGGAATCCCTCGCCGCCGGCGCAGGGCATCACGCAGTCGAACAGGTGCAAGGGTTCCACGACCGGCCGCGCCTCGAGGTAGTCCTCGAGCGTCAGCGGGTCGCGCAGCAAGGCAAGCGGATTGTCGCGCGCGTTCTCCCGCTGGTCCACGCAGAGCCTCCCGAAGTCCTCCCGGCCGGTGCCGTGCCGTCTCATGTAGGCGTCGGTAATGAGCGCGAACACGGCGTTGGGTCCGGCCGCCCCGTAAGGCCAGGCGGCGTCCATGGAGAACCGGCTGAAGCGGCTGACCTGCGCCGCGAAGGCGCCCTTTGACGCGGCATCGCCGGCGATGCACGCGACGATCGAAGCATCGCCCGCCTGCACGGCCCGGGCGGCGCGTTGCAGGGCGATGACACCGCTCGCACCCCCGAAAGCCACCGCTTCGAGCCACCGCGGCGACAGGCCGAAGTGCTCGACCATGCCGGGCGCGGAATCCGGCGCCAGGGACATGCTGGTCACTGCCAGCCCGTCCACCGCGCTGCTGGACAGGCCGGCGTGGCGCAGGACGCCGGCAAGCGTTCGGCCGAGGAACCACGGCGCCGCCTTCGGCGACCGCCGGAGGTACGTCTCCGTATGCGGGCACGCCACCACCGCGCCCGTATAGTCGACGTCCCCGCGCCCGGCCATCAGCCGGCCTCCCGCTGCGGCCGCTTCTTGGCGTCCCGCAAGTCGTAGCATGCGGAACGGGCCAGGCAAGCGCGCGCTGCCGTCTTCACCTCGCCCCGGCTGACCTTCTGCGAGGCGGTCAGCGGCAGCTCATCGACGAAGGCGACGTATCCCGGCGCCTTGAAATACGACAGCCGCTGCAGGCAATGGTCCACGAGCACGCGTGCGTCCTCTGCGCCGCCGGGTTCCGCAGGCACGATGAACGCGAACACCTCGTCCCCGCGCAACTCGTCGGGAACCGCCGTGACGGCGCAGTTGACGACTCCGGGATGGTCGAGCAGCGTCGCCTCGACTTCCACGGCCGCAATGTTCTCGCCGCTCCTGCGGATGACGTTCTTGCGGCGGTCGACGAAGAACAGCGAACCGTCCTCTCCCTCCCGGACGATGTCCCCGGTATGGAACCAGCCGCCTCGCCACGCCTCGCGCGTGGCATCCTCGTCGGCGAAGTAGCCGCTGAAGAAGCCGCGGCGCGGCTCCGGACCGCGGGCGCGAACGAGCAGCTCGCCCGGCTCTCCGGCATCGACCGTATCGCCCGCTTCATCGACGATCCGGTATTCGGTAGCGGACGACATCCGGCCGATGCAGCGCTGCCCGACGTGCCGCGGCTCGCGGTCCGCGATGCTCACTGCGCCGGCGCCCGTTTCGGTCATCGACCAGGCCTCCAGCAAGGGAAAGCCGAAGCGTTCCTCGAACCGGACCTGGTGGCGCGGATCGGAGCCGGCGCCGAAGCCGAACTTCACCTGGCGGCCGAAGTCCTCGTCGTCCGCCGGCGGCAGCTTCAGCAGTATCGCCGGCATGACGCCGAGGTAATGAATGATGGTGGCACGCTCGGATCGCACGGTCTGCCACCAGGTCGACGGATGAAACCGGTCGAGCTGAACGACACAACCACCCGAGAGCAGCATGGCCATGAAGGATACGCACAACGCATTCATGTGGTTCGGCGGCAACGGCGTCAGCAGCCGGTCGTGCTCGTCGAGCGCGCAGCGTCCGCCGAGGCCGTTGTACCAGCGCCCCATCGTCAGGAAATAGTCGTTCGAAAGCATGCAGCCCTTGGGCTTTCCGGTCGTCCCCGACGTGTACAACAGGGCGGCTTCGCGCTCCGAAGCGCCGGGGACCGCAGGCGCATGCGCTGCCGCGGCTGCGCCGAGCTCGTCTGCCGGGAGGATGCGGCAGAGATCGCGGCTTTCAGCCAGGGCTCGCAGCCTGTCGGCATGCTCGTTCAGCGACACGATCAGGCTGCACTTGCTGTGCTCGATCACGTAGGCGACTTCGCCGTCGCTGCCCCCGGTGTTCAGGGGTACGAGGCTGACTCCGAGGCTGTTGAGAGCGAGCAGATGCAGATAGACATCGATCCGGCTGTCGAGGGCCAGCGCCACGCGGCTGCCCGCCACGATTCCCGCTGCCGCGTATCGTGAACGCAGGGCGTCCACCTCGCTCGCGGCGTTCCCGTACGTCCGGTCGGCCTGCGAGCCGCCGGCGGTGTGGGGCTCGCGCAGAAAAGGGCGAGAGGCAAATCCCGACACGCTCGTCCTGAATGCCTCGTACACGCTGGCGGCTTCGGCACCGGCCCTCACCTCCGCCTCCCTTCCTTTCGCCCCGTCCGGCCGCCCGTGCGGCGCGGCGGGAGATCGCTGCTATCGGTAATGACAGAACCCCGCTATCCGGAGAAGCGCGCCTGATGTCGCGTCGCATCCCGTAACGCGTACGCGGTGACGCGTGGAAAGTGTAACCCGCGGTGTAGCGCACGTTCCACGCGCTTCCCGCAGGGCGACACTCCGGTCTTGCCAGGCGCCGCTCGGCGGGCCGCCGGCGATCCGGGTCGCGCCGCCGGCAGGGACCTCGGCGAAATAGCCTGACGCGGGTGGCGCGGATCGCCGCACGTGCTAGGATCGTTCGTACCCAGGGGGAAATGTATGTACCGCTCGTACCCGCTCGCCGCCGTTCGCCAGAAGGAACGTTTCGACTACTTCCTGAGCCTTGTCGACGAGGTATTCTGCCCCATGCAGTGCGAACCCGCGGGCGGGGCGGAACGTTTCCACGGACGGCTGGAGGCGTCGAATCTCGGGAGCGTTCGCCTGGCGCGCGTCACGACCTCGCCGGTCGCGGTAAGTCGCCGGCTGCCCGATATCGCGCGCATCCAGGATCCGCCCTATCTGGTCAAGTTCCAGTTGCGGGGCCAGGCACGGTGGTCGCAACGGGGGCGCGAAGTCAGCCTGGGACCCGGCGATTTCGTCATCGCGTCGACGGCGGAGCCCTACCGCCTGGACCTCATGACTCCCTACGAGATGATGGTGCTTGCCGTGCCGGGCACGGAAATGCGCCGCCTGTCGGCGGATCCCGAGCACTTCCTCGGCCGCCGCATGCCGGCCGAGGACGCGAGCTGCGGCCTTCTCAGCAGCTTCGTCGCGGAGCTCGTGCCCCGCATGTCGCGGCTGCCGAGGAACATGGCCGAACGCGTGCAGACGAACATGCTCGATCTTCTCAGCGGAGTGCTCGACGCGCACGCGCCGCGCCCCGCCGCACGCTCGCGGGATGCGCAGCTTCGCAGCGTCAAGCGGTTCATTGCGCACAACCTGCACAGCCGGGACCTCGGGCCCGAAACGATCGCTGCAGCCTTCGGCGTCAGCACCCGGTACGTGCACAAACTGTTTGCCATGGAAGACGTCACGCTGACCCGCTACATCAAGGCCGAGCGGCTTCGAGAGTGCCGCAGCGCGCTGGCGGACCCGGGCCTGGCCGGATTGTCCATTACCGACATCGCCCTGCAATGGGGCTTTTACGACCTGCCGCACATGACCCGGTGCTTCCGCCAGGCCTACGGCCTGTCCCCGAGCGAATATCGCCGGGAGGCCGCCGCGGCCTGACGGTTCACTCTCGTACAAGCAGCCGGCACGCGGCGTCAATACCATCCGGTCTGGATGTCCGAATTCCGGCGACCTGCCCGGTGCACGGTTGCGCCGCGGTGGACCGCCGTCAGGGGGGAGCCACCGATGTCTCGAATTTTTCTGATTGCTGCAGTAGCCAGCTTCGGTATCGCGAATGCGGCGCAGGCGCAGACACAGGCGCAGCGTCCCGCGACACTGGAAGAAATCACCGTCACCGCCCAGAAGCGCGAGCAAAGCCTGCAGGACGTGGGCATCGCCGTCACCGCTTTCACCGGCGACCAGATACGCGCGCTCGGCTTCACGAACACGACCGATATCGTCGCGATGACGCCGGGCCTCAACTACACGGTGCCGAACGCGGAATCGAGTCAGATCAATTTCTTCCTGCGCGGCGTCGGCCTCAACGACTTTGCGGACGCGAACGAGAATCCGGTCGCGGTCTATGTTGACGAGGTCTACCGCCCGGCCATGGGCGGCCTGAGCTTCCAGCTGTTCGACATAGAACGCGTGGAAGTCCTGCGGGGGCCGCAGGGCACCCTTTTCGGCCGCAACACGACCGGCGGCCTGGTGCACTATGTCAGCCGGGCCCCGACCGAGGAGCTGGACGGCTACTTCAATGCGACCTACGGGGATTTCGATCAGATCAAGCTCGAGGGCGCCATCGGCGGCCCGATTTCCGATACCGTGTCCGGGCGCCTTTCGCTGGCGTCGAACCAGCACGACGGCTGGACCGAGAACCGGGCCGGTCCGGACTACAACGAGACCGACGCCCAGGCCGCCCGGGGCCAGCTTCTGTTCACGCCGACCGACAGCGTCGACGTGCTTTTCAACGGCTGGTGGTCGGACAACGACGCCAGCGTCGGCGCCTGGCAGCACCAGGCGACGAAGTTCAACGCGGCCGGAGAGAGCGTGCCGCTCGGTCCGAACGAACAGGATATGTCCGTGGACTGCAACGCCGACGGCGTCCTCGATGCCGGCGACGCACGGCCGGCGCCCGGCACCGACTGCTTCGGCTATCGCGATACCGACGGCGACCCCTGGGCGGGCGACTACGACCGCGACGGCCGTGTCGAAGTCGAGACCCACGGCCTGTCGGCGAACGTCGAGTGGCAATGGGGGAACCTGGATGTAACGTCGATCACCGCGTTTCAGACGGTGGAGCGTCTTCAGTCGGAAGACACCGAGGCGGGGCCGTTCCCGCTCATTCTCCCGACCTTCGCGGCAGAAACCGATACCTTCAGCCAGGAACTGCGGATTGGCGGGGGCAACGAGAACCTGCAGTGGCTCGCGGGCCTGTTCTGGTTCGACAACGAAGTAAACGGCAACTACGATCTCGACCTGACCAATCTCGGGTTCGTGTTTTTTGACGCCAACTACGTTCAGGAGACCGAGTCCCTCGCTGTCTTCGGACAGGTCGAGTACGCCTTCAACGAGAGCTGGTCCCTGATTGCCGGATTGAGATTCGCCAACGAGGAAAAGACCCTCGACTACCTGAACGTGGACGAATCCGGCCTCTTCGAGCTCATCTTCGGCGACGCGACCGCGTTCGACTTCGGGCCGGATTCAGTGGGCGACCTGGCCAGGCACGACAACGACTCCGTCAGCGGCAAGCTGCAGCTCGACTGGCGTCCCAGCGACGACCTGCTGCTGTACGGCTCCATCTCGCAGGGCACGAAGTCCGCGGGCTTCAACGTCGGTTTCCTCGACCAGACGTTCCTGTTCGCGAGCAATACGCCGGAGACGATACCGTTCGACGAGGAGACGCTCCTGAGCTACGAGGTCGGTTTCAAGTCGACCATTCTCGATGGACGGGCACGGCTGAACGGCAGCGCGTTCTATTACGACTACGAGGACTTCCAGACCTTCCGCTTCGAGCTCCTGAACCAGATCATCTTCAATGCGGACGCGGAGGTCACCGGCGCCGAGCTCGAGCTGCAGGCCTCGCCGACCGAGGGCCTGGATGTTGCGCTGGGTCTGGCCGTGCTGGATGCGACGGCGGAAGGCATTCCGAGTCCCGTCGACGGCACGCCGCGAGAGCGGGATATGGTCGCCGCGCCGGACCTGTCGGCAAACGCGCTCGTGCGCTATTCATGGCCGGCTCTGGGGGGCCGGCTGGCCGTACAGGCATGGGCGAACTACCAGGACGAAACGTTTTTCGACATTCAGAACGTGCCCGTATCGCGGGAAGACGGCTATACGGTGAGCAATCTCCGG
>CAZTAE010000014.1:0-25771 GCA_964611535.1 uncultured Woeseiaceae bacterium | reverse complement strand
GCGCCTGCGGCGGCGACAAGGAAGGCGAAGGCAGCTGTGGTGGCGACAAGGAAGGTGAAGGCAGCTGCGGCGGGGACAAGGAAGGTGAGGGCAGCTGCGGCGGCGACAAGGAAGGCGAAGGCAGCTGCGGCGGCGACAAGGATGCCGAAGGCAAGTGCGGCGAAGGCAAGTGCGGCGGAGACAGCTGAGCGCCCTCGCGGAACGAGGCAGGCCCGCGGGGGGTCCCGCGGGCTGGACCTCCGCATGCGCGTCCGGGGACCCGCGGCATACCTGGGCATTCGGCCGACATTCGGGCGAGGCATGCGGCAGAAGGCGTTGCTATGCTTGCCTGCAGGTTCCGTGATCTGCGGAGAGGTCAATGAAGAAGAACAAGGCGGCCGCCAGGCTGAAGCGCTGCGTCTGGGCGGGCGAGTCCAGTCCGCTTTACATCGAGTATCACGACACCGAATGGGGCGTCCCCGTCTGGGATGACAGGACGCAGTTCGAGTTTCTCGTTCTCGAAGGCGCGCAGGCAGGCCTGAGCTGGTCGACGATCCTCAACAAGCGGGAGGGCTACCGGAAAGCGTTTGCGGACTTCGATCCCGCGAAAGTAGCCCGCTTCACCGAACGGCGCATCGCGAAGATCCTCGAGAACCCGGGGATCGTCCGCAACCGCCTCAAGGTGAATGCGGCCGTCAACAACGCCCGCGCCTTTCTCGAGGTGCAGGAGGAGTTCGACGGCTTCTGCAATTACATCTGGCGCTTCGTCGACGGCCGACCGAAGCAGAACCGGCGCCGGCGCGACTCGGACATACCCGCCACGTCGGCCGAGTCCGACGCCATGAGCAAGGACATGAAGCAGCGCGGCTTCAAGTTCGTCGGGAGCACGATCCTGTACGCGCACATGCAGGCCACGGGCATGGTGAACGATCACGTGACCGGCTGCTTTCGCCACCGCGAGTGCGCGGCGCTGGCGGGCCCGCTCAAGCGCCGGCCGGCACGACGGGTGGCGGCAGCTCGCTGACGGCGGCGGCGTCGGCTCGGTCGGCTCAGCAACGCGACATCAGCGCCCGGGCTTTGCCGCGGCCCGGCGCAGGCCCGGCGTGTCGAAACCGGCCGCCAGCAGTTCCTCGATCAGCGCCGCCCGTTCGCGCTCCGCGAGCGGCACCAGCGGCGGCCGCACCGCAGCCCAGCCGGGATCGTCGCCGAAGTGCGCGATCACGGCTTTGAGCGCGGCGATCATCGGCCGCTTCTGGAGGACTGCGCGAACCGCGTTCAGGCGTTGCTGGGCCTCCTCTGCCCCGGATTCGGCCCAGTCCCTGCAGGCGCTCGCAATGGCGCCGGGGTTGACGTTGGCGGCCGCGGATATGCAGCCGGCACCGCCCGCGCTGACGGTCCTGAGCAGGAAGCTCTCGCTGCCCGCGAACACCCGGAAGTCGGGCCAGCCGCGTTCGAGGAGCGCGGCGGTGTTGTTCCAGTCGCCCGAGCTGTCCTTGATGCCGGCGATGACATCCGGGTACGCCTCGACCAGCCGTTCCACGAGCGCGACGGACAGGCCCACCTGCGACACCGGCGGGATGTGGTAGAGGTAGATCCTCAGTCCGGCGCTGCCCGTGCGCTCGATGACCTCGGCATAGCTCCGGAACAGCCCGTCGTCGGTGACGTTCTTGTAGTAGAACGGCGGCAGCATCAGGACCCCGCCGCAGCCGGCGGCGACCGCACGCCTCGTCAGGTCGACCGTATCGGAGAGTGCGCAGCAGCCGGTGCCGGGCATCAGGCGCTTCGGATCGATGCCACCTGCCACCAGCCCGTCCAGCAGCTCCGTTTTCTCGGGTACGGACAGGGAGTTGCCCTCGCTGTTCGTGCCGAACACGGCGAGGCCCACGTCGTGCGACAGGAGCCAGCGGCAGTGCGCGAGGAGCCGTGGCAGGTCCGGCGCCAGGTCGGCGTCGAACGGCGTGACGACCGGCGCGAAGACGCCGGAATAGCGATCGGCAGGGGGCATGGCGGAGCCTGGGCGGTGGATAAGCCCCGATTCTATCAATCGGCCAGCGTCTGTATCGTGATCAGCGTGAGCGCGACACGGCCCTGTGGCGTGTTGTGCGAGATGCCGCCGAACCAGATGTTGCCGGCTCCGAGGCCGGACCAGTCGACGTCGACGTTGGCCGTCTGTCCGGCACTGACGAACGCCGGACCCGAGGCGTTCATGTTGCCCGGATCCTCGACCAGGCCGAACGACCAGGCGAGCAGCGTGTAGTTGGCACCGGGGCCGCCGGCCACGTTGTCCGTATCGAAACCGTGTATCAGGACGGCGTAGCGGCCGGCTCCCGGCAGCAGAAGGTCGAAGCGCTCGCGCGACGTCGGCTCGCCGCTTTCCCCGATCCTGGTGCAGTTCACGCTGTCCGGGCAGTAGAAGACGTACATGTCGAGATCGTCGTCGCCGTCCGTGAGCTCGTCGAACAGCGCAAACCGGAGGTAGGCCTGCTCCGCCGGCACGTCGATCAGGTGCGCGGTGACGCCGTTCGTCGTGCGGAAGGTGAACGTCCGGGTCGGATCCTCGTCGACGAAGCCGTCGAGGATGAGCGGCGCCCGCAGGCCGTGCACGCCGGGCGAATAGGCCCCGGAGTAGCCGAACTCGACCGGAAAGCTCAGGGAGCCGCTGGTGCCGATGGCCTGGACTTCGGCCGGCGCGTTGACCGAGGTCGGCCGCACCGCCAGTACGCTGCGCACGGAGCGCTCGCCGCCCGTCCAGGTGAGGCTGCCGAAGCGCCAGACGTCGAGCGGCCCGCTGTCGTAGGTGAGCGTGACGTCGAAGGTCGCGGACTGGCCCGGGGCCAGCGACAGACTCGCCGGCGACACCTGAACCTCGATGCCTGAGGGCGCGGTTATCTGCGCGGCATAGGTCCCGGCGTCATCGCTGACGTTGGTGACGCGGCGGGTGACGGTGCGGGTATTGGCGAGGCGGGAAACGCTGACCGAGGGCTGGTTCAGATCCGCCGCGGCGAAGGAATGACCTTCGGCGGCGAGGGCGTCGCAGCGGGTGGCCTCGACGGCCGGCGAGGCCGTCCCGCAGGCGAACGCATCGTATTCGTCCGCGGTGACGTCGTAGACGAGCCCCGGGTCGTTCGCCCGGTTGGGATCGATGTGGCCGCTGCCGAAATCGAAGGGGAGCGCAGGCGTCTCCCCGTCCGACTGCGTCACGTCCTGATAGGCCGTCGTCATCAGCGCGGACTTGATGGCGGCCGGACTCCATTCGGGATGGGCCTGGCGGAGGAGCGCCGCGACCCCTGCGACGTGCGGCGCCGACATCGACGTGCCGGTGAGGGAGGCAAACTGCTCGCCGGACACGGAATTCGCAGCGTCGGGCGTGAATCCGGCGAGGATGTTGACGCCGGGCGCGGTGACGTCCGGCTTCAGGATGTCCTGCGCCGGTCCGGGCCCGCGGCCCGAGAATGTGCCCATGACGTTGCCCGTATCGGCCTCGGTGAGGAACAGGCCCTTCTCGAGCAGCACCTCCACGGTCGCTCCGGCATCGATCTCGTCGAGCAGCAGGTTGCCGTCGGCCTGGCCGATCATGAGCGCGGGGACGTCGGACAGGCCGGACGTGCCGGTCATGACGATCGGATCGCCTGCGATGTTGAACACCAGCGCCGCGACGGCACCGGCATCGGCGGCGTTCGCGACCTTGATCCCGAACTCGCAGCCGCCGCGCTGGATGTAGGCGACGTTTCCGGAGAGCTCGTCGCCGTTCACGAGCGGCTCGCAGGCGTCGAAGGCCGTGCCGGCGCTGCCGTCCTCCAGCGTGTCGTCCGCGTCGTCGACCAGGACGAGCGGAGCCTCGATGGCACCCTCGTCGATGAGACGCGGCGTGAAGTTCGCCTCCCTGACCGCGTAACGGCCGGCGACGGACGAAGGCGCCGTCACCTGCAGGGCCTCCAGCGAGTGCTCCCCGTCGCGGCTGGACGCGCCGGTCGTGATCACCCACGGCGCGCCGGCCGGCGAACCGATCGTGCCGAAGTTGGGCCCCTCGTTGCCGGCGGCGACGACGGTGAAGATGCCCGCTTTCGCGGCAGCCATCAGCGCCAGGTCGTCCGGTGCCGTCGTCGTCAGGAGCGAGCTGCCGACGGAGTAATTGATGATGTGCACCCCGTCCGCCACGGCGGCGTCGATCGCGTGGGCGAGATCGGACGTGTTGCAGGTGGCACGCAGGTCGCCGGGTCTGAGCCAGCAGGCCTTGTAGGCCGCAATCCGCGCCCTGGGCGCCATGCCCTCGACGCGGCCGAGCAGGGTGCCGAAGATCGATGCCCGGACCCGGTTGCCGGCCGCCGTGGTCGCCGTGTGGGTGCCGTGGCCGTCGACGTCGCGGGCGGAGAAAATCTCTCCCTCGTCGATCGGTCCGCCGGCCTCCGCGCCCTCGAGGAAAAAGCGCGCCCCGATCATCTTGTTGTTGCAGGCATCCGCTTCGAAGCGGGGGCCTGCCTGACAGACGCCGTTCCAGCTCGCGGGCGGATCGAAGACCACTGTCTCCTCGAGCCGGTCGAAACGCCGGCAGAGCCAGCGGCCGAGCAGTGTCGTTTCCGCCCAGCTGCTGCGGCACAGCCGCGGCCGGTCCGCCTCGCGCGTGTCGGCCAGCGCCGGGTGCTCCGGCGTGACGCCGCTGTCGATGACGCCGATGACGATGCCTTCCCCGTCGAGTCCCGGCGCACCGCGCAGGCCGGTCTCCCCCTCGAACAGGCCGAGGAAGTCGGCACTGAAGTTCGTGGCGAGCGGCCGGACCTCGTCCTGCCAGACCTGCAGCACTTCCGGCTGGTGCGAGACCTTCAGTGCTTCGGCGGGCGTCATGACGGCCGCGAACCCGTTCAGGCTGTAGCGATAGCTGTAGATCTTGCGCGGCCCCGGCCCCAGCCGCTCGAGCACCCGGTCCTGCTCCTCGCCGAGCTTCGCCGCGTAGCTCTCGACGCCGGCGACGTTTCTGTCGAAGGCCGCCGGTGCCGGTTTCCCGGAAGCCATCGCCCTCGATTTCAGGACCGCCGGCGCGGCGTGGAAATACTCGGCCGCCGCGGGTGCCTTCATCTGCACGATGTAGACTTTCGGGCCACTGTCGTCTTGCGTGCCGGCGAGACGGATGGCGGCGGGGTCGCCGGCGTCGCGCAGGCGCGTCCCGGAATCGGCGTAGGTCACCCCGGCCGCGGCAACGCTCAACAGCACGATGAGTCGGACGAGTGCCACGGCTGCCGGAACCCCTTTATTTCCTTCGAATTATTCGACTCAAGAAACCGGTGTAAATACCGGTTTTGCAACGAAGTTACCACAGCGCCCCCGCACCCGCCACCG
Organism: uncultured Woeseiaceae bacterium; assembly: GCA_964611535.1. Taxonomy (GTDB): domain Bacteria; phylum Pseudomonadota; class Gammaproteobacteria; order Steroidobacterales; family Woeseiaceae; genus IDS-8. The sequence continues at coordinate 20,458 of CAZTAE010000014.1, read as the reverse complement.
CGTCCCCTATTCGTTCAGCCAGTCGCGCGAGCGGAGGTAGTCGCGGTAGAGGCGTTCTTCGGGCGAGCCGGGTTCCGGATGCCAGTTGTACTCCCAGCGCGCGCGCGGCGGCAGCGACATGAGGATCGATTCGGTGCGGCCGCCGGATTGCAGCCCGAACAGCGTGCCCCGGTCGTAGACGAGATTGAACTCCACGTAGCGGCCGCGCCGGTACAGCTGGAATTCCCGCTCGCGTTGGCCCCAGGGCTCGTCCCGGCGCGCGGCAACGATCGGGAGGTACGCGGGCAGGAACGCTTCGGCGACCGCGCGCGTGAACTCGAAGGAGCGCTGGAAGCCGAAGTCGTTGAGGTCGTCGAAGAAGAGTCCGCCCACGCCGCGCGTCTCGTCGCGGTGTCGCAGGTAGAAGTATTCGTCGCACCACTTCCTGTAACGGTCGTAGACGTCGTCGCCGAACGGCGCGCAGGCGTCTCGAGCGGTCCGGTGCCAGTGCAGCACGTCATCGCGCACCGGGTAGAACGGCGTCAGGTCGAAGCCGCCCCCGAACCACCATACCGGCTCGCTGCCTTCGGCTTCCGCGACGAAGAAGCGGAAGTTGGCATGCGTCGTCGGCACGTGCGGGTTGCGCGGGTGGAGGACGAGGGAGACGCCCATCGCGCGAAAACCGCACCCGGCGAGCTCCGGCCGCGCACGGGTGGCGGACGGGGGCAGGCGCTCGCCGAAGACGTGCGAGTAGCCGACGCCCGCCTGCTCGAAGACGTCACCCTCGAGGAGCACGCGGCTGTCTCCGCCGCCGCCGCCTTCGCGCTTCCAGGCGTCGCGCCCGAAGCGCTGCCGGCCGTCGACGTCCTCGAGCGCCGCGACCAGCCGGTTCTGGAGGGCGCGGAGCCAGGCGTCCACGCGGTCGACGGAAACGTCGGTCCCGGACATCAGGACCTGTCCCCGGCGGGACGGAGGACGCGGCCAGTGACGTAGTCGCGGATCTCCGAGGCGCCTTTTGCGCCGCCGCAGCGGCCGGGAACGACATAGTCCACAAGACGGCCGAAGCGGCGCCTGAGGACATACGGACTGCGGGTCGGCGGCCGTCCCGTGACGTTGGCGCTGGTGGACACGAGCGCGGAATCGGCAGCATCGCACAGCGCGGCGGCGACCGGATGTGCCGTAACGCGGACGGCGACCCCGGCGTGGTCTCCGCGAACGAGCTCCGGTACCGACGGCCGCGCCTCCAGTATCCAGGTGATCGGGTGCTCGGGGTCGGCTGTGAGCTCGGCGTCCGGCAGCGCCGCCCAGTCGAGGAGCTGATCGGGGCGGGACGCGATGAGTACCAGCCCCATGGACGGGTCACGCTGCTTGATGTCCAGGACGCGCCGCACGGCGTCCTCTCGGTCCGGCAGGCAGCCGAGGCCGTAGATACCCTCGGTCGGGTAGGCGATGACGCCGCCTTGCTTCAGGATTCGCGCGGCCTTCAGTATCGGGATCGATGCGCTCACCGGTCCTGTGCCCCTGGTGGTGCTCCAGCCGTACTCTACCGGTCTGCGGCGCCGGGCGTCCTTTTCTTTTTCTTCTTCCCGGCCTGCTTTTTCGCCGTCTTCTTGCCCGCGCGCTTTTTCGCGGCAGCGATCTTCGTGCCGGAGGACGTCGTCGCGGTTTCCTTCCTGGCCGCTGCCTTCTTCCTGCCCTTGCGGCCGCGCCGCGGCGCGTTGGCGAGGAGCTCCCGGCACTCCTCCAGCGTCAGCGACTTCGGATCGCGGTCTTTCGGGACCCTCGCATTCCTGGATTTGTCGGTGACGTAGGGTCCGTAGCGTCCGTTCAGTACCTGGATACCGGCGTCCTCGAAGTCCTGGATGATGCGATTCGCGTCGGCGATCTTCTTCTCCTCGATCAACTCGAGCGCGCGCGGCAGCTGTATCGTATAGGGATCGTCGTCACCCCGTATCGAAACGAACTTGTCGCCGTAGCGGACGTAGGGACCGAAGCGGCCGATGCTCGCAGTAACCGGCAGGCCGTCCGGAGTCTCGCCGAGCTTGCGCGGCAGCTTGAACAGTTCCAGGGCTTCTTCCCGCGTGATGTCGTTCATCTTCTGCCCCGGCCGCAGGCCCGCGAACTTCGGCTTCTCCTCGTCGTCTTTCGTGCCGATCTGCACGAACGGTCCGTAGCGCCCCATGCGCACGGTCATCGGTTTGCCGGTCTTGGGATCGGTGCCGAGATCCCGCGCCTGCGCAACCTGCTCCCGGGTGACGCTCTGCTCCTTGTCCTGCACCAGGTGCGAGAAGGGCTTCCAGAAGCCCTCGAGCAGCGGCACGAGCTCCATCTGTCCCAGCGAGATGGCATCGAGGTCGTCCTCGAGGCGCGCGGTGAAATCGTAGTCCACGTACTGCGTGAAATGCTCGGTCAGGAAGCCGTTGACGATGCGGCCGATGTCGGTCGGCACGAAGCGCTTGCCGTCCATCTCCACGTACTCGCGGTTCCTCAGCGTCGCGATGATGCTGGCGTAAGTGGACGGGCGGCCGATGCCATACTCCTCCAGCGTCTTGACGAGGCTGGCCTCGGTGTAGCGCGGCGGCGGCTCGGTGAAGTGCTGCTCCGGACGCAGCTTGTCGAGGGACAGCACGTCGCCGACCTCGACTTCCGGAAGCAGGCGATCTCCTTCCTCGGCCGCGGCGTCGTCCTGGCCTTCCTGGTACACCGCAATGAAGCCGGGCTCCACCAGGACGGAGCCGTTGGCGCGGAAACGATGATCCTCGGCCTGCGCGACTTCCCCGGGCTGCCCGGTCGCGTCGATCCCGAGGCTCCCCGGGCGGAACTCGAGCGTGACGGTGTCGAAGACGGCGGGGACCATTTGCGACGCCATCGTCCGTTTCCAGATCAGTGTGTAGAGCTTGAGCTGATCCGGCTCCAGCTTGCCCTCCAGCGATTCGGGCGTGCGCGCAGCCGACGTCGGGCGGATGGCCTCGTGCGCCTCCTGCGCGTTCTTCGACTTGCTCTTGTATTCGGGGGCCGCCTCGGGCACGTTCTCCCGACCGTAGCGGTCGCGGATGACCTCGCGGATCTCCTCGACGGCAATCGAGGCGAGCGTCACGGAGTCGGTCCGCATGTAGGTAATCAGGCCGGCGTTCTCCTCGCCGGGAATCTCGATCCCTTCGTACAGCCGCTGCGCGACGCGCATCGTGCGCTGGGTGTTGAAGCCCAGTTTGCGCGACGCTTCCTGCTGCAGGGTGGACGTCGTAAACGGTGCGGCCGGATTGCGCCTGCGCTTCTTCTTCTCGACGCTGACCGTGGTCAGACTGCCCGCCGCCGCCGCGAGTATCGTGCGCTCGACCTCGCGCGCCTGATCCTCGTTCCCGAAGCTGAATTGCTCGACCTTCTCGCCGCGATACCTGACGAGCCGGGACACGAACGGCTGGCTGTCCTTGCTCACGTCCGCCTCGATCGACCAGTACTCCCGCGGCTTGAACGCCTCGATTTCCTGTTCGCGCTCCACGATCATGCGCAGCGCCGGGCTCTGCACGCGTCCCGCCGACAGACCTCGCTGCACCTTCTTCCACAACAGCGGCGACAGATTGAAGCCGACGAGGTAGTCGAGCGCCCGGCGCGCCTGCTGCGCGCTGACGAGCTCGTCCGAAATGTCCCTCGGGTGACGGATCGCTTCCTGGATCGCCTTCCGTGTGATCTCGTGGAAAACGACGCGATACACGGGCTTTCCGTCCAGCGCCTTCTTCTCCCGCAGGAGCTCCGTCAGGTGCCAGGAGATGGCCTCGCCCTCCCGATCCGGGTCCGTGGCGAGGTACAGAGCGTCCGCCTTCTTCAACGCTCTCACGATGGCGTTGACGTGCTTTTCGTTCTTGTCGATGACCTGGTACTTCATGGCGAACGCCTTCTCGGGGTCGACCGCGCCTTCCTTGGGCACGAGGTCACGGACGTGGCCATAGGAGGCCATGACCTCGTAGTCTTCGCCGAGATACTTCTCTATCGTTCGCGCCTTTGCGGGCGACTCGACGATTACGAGGTTTCGAGACATTGCGTAACGAGCGTTCCAGGTCAGGAGCACCGTCTGCCTGCCGATTCCATGGGGACCGGCAGGGTCGACAGGCTCTGGTGAGATGCCCAACTGTGGGTACAGTGCCGCGGTGAATTACATACTTGCCGCCAGGCTGTCAAGGGAAGCTTCTTCCCGATTTGCGCAAAAGGGCGCTGTGTCGCGGCCTGGCCGTTCGCGACTTCACATGCCGCGAACCGGTGCGTCCGGGCATGATCGGGGAAATCTGCGCAGGGTTTCGCGGGCGCTTTGTCTTCCTCGCCCCTGTCCGTCACCGATTCGCGGGAATCGGTGACGGATAGCGGCTAGTGCAGGGCGGCTCCGCTGTCCTCGAACACCAGGTCTTCCATGCGGGCATAGGCGAGTTCCTGCCCGGGCTGGCTGAACAGCACCATCAGGACGACCCACTTGATCTGCTCGACATCGATGTCCGGCGTTTCGAGGGCGAGCAGCCGATCGATCAGGAGCTCGCGCTGGGGCGGCGACAGTATGCCGATCTGTTCGAGATACGTGATGAAGCCGCGGCAGCCGGCGTCCAGCCGCTCGTGCTCCACCTCGTTGTAGATACGCGTCCCTTGGCCGGACAGGGGGCTGTGCCCGAGGTTCTGCTGATCCTCCGCCAGGCCGTCGAGCCAGTCGAGTGCCCGATCGATTTCCCGATCGGCGAAGCCGGCTCTCGCCAGCTCGTCGCGAAGCACGTTCTGATCGGGCTCCGGCTCCTCTTCCGCATCGACGTAGGTCTCGAACAGGTACATCAGTACGTCGAGCACATTCTCTTTCATGCCTGGGGCTACTCCTGGGGGCGGGTGATTGTCAGGCCCTTATTCCGTATTGGCCGCCATCGAGGGCTTCGACTTTTCCCTCCAGCTCCAGGATCAGAAGCATGGAGGAAACCTGTGCGATCGTCAAACCGGAAGCACCAGCGAGTTCGTCGACGGTTGCGGGGTCGTGCCCGAGCGTGCGGAGGAGTTTTTCATAATCACCGTCGCGTTTCGGCGCGATCTCCCCGTCAGCGACTTCGGGTTCCGCATTTTGCATAAGATGCCCGACGAGCGGCGCAAGTTCCTCGACAATGTCGCCGGCGCTTTCCACGAGCTTCGCCCCTTGCCGGATGAGCTGGTGGCAACCGCGCGACAGCGCGTTGTGGATTGAGCCGGGAATGGCGAATACCTCGCGTCCCTGCTCTGCCGCCAGCCGGGCCGTAATCAGTGAGCCGCTGCGCCGTGCCGCCTCGACGACGAGCGTTCCGAGGCTCAAGCCGCTGATCAGCCGGTTACGCTGCGGAAAGTGCTCGCGGCGTGGAGCGGTCGCCAGCGGATACTCCGACACCAGCGCGCCGTCATCGGCAATGCGATGCGCCAGCTCGCGATGGGCAGCCGGATAGACCGTGTCGATGCCGTGCCCGAGGACTGCGACCGTGGGTCCGCCTGCAGCCAGCGCCGCCTCGTGCGCCGCGGCGTCGATTCCCTGGGCGAGGCCGCTCACGATGGAAAATCCCGCGCCCGCGAGGTGATGCCCGAACCGGTAGGCATTCTCGATCCCGCCACGCGTCGGATTGCGGCTGCCGACGATCGCGAGGGCGGGAAGCTCGAGCACGTCGGGCTTCCCGTGCACGTAGAGGAGCGTCGGCGGATCCTCGATGCGCGTAAGCAGTTCCGGGTAATGCCGGCCGCCCCAGTGGACGATGTGATTGTCGTCCCGGTCGAGCCACGCCAGGTCGTTCTCGATGGCCGCCCGGTCGGGCCGGCGTATGGCGTCCTGCGCGGCCGCGCCGAGTCCGGTCCGGCCGAGCTCTGCGGGCGACAGCGCAACGACGGCCTCGGCGCTGCCGCACTGCTCCAGCAGCGAGCGGAGCTCGCCGGGGTCGAGACGCGCCTTCGCGAGCACGAACCATGCACGGGCGTCGCTCACGTGGCGGCTCGCGCAAGCGGCGCAAGACGCAAAAAGGCCGGCATCCCTGGCGGGACGCCGGCCCTCACGCAAACTGCCTCAGCGGGGGTTGCGGACCGCGTCGAGCACGTGGATGTCGCTCGTGGCTTCCATGACAAGTCCGTAGGCGATGCGGTCATATACCTTGAATACCATCACTGTTCCGGCTTCTTCGTCCGGCAGTTTGACGCTCTCGCCGCGGAACATCGAGCCGCCGGCGAAGCGGTCCCTGACGACCTCGCCGGTCTGGAAGACCGTCAGGACGTCGCCGGGCGCCAGCCCGTCGCGGGCGCCGCGATTCATGACCACCACGTGATACTGCCCGATCAGGGACACACCATCTACAACCGAGATGATCCTGCCGTCAATCGACGTATCGGGCGGCTTCGGATAGAAATTCAGCGGAATATCGACGGCTTCCGGCAGCAGCCGATCACCCAGCAGCGCTTCCCGGCTGGTCTCGGCGAGCGATACCGTCGCCGGGTCGCCGCCGCGCGACAGCGCGCCTTCGCCGACGTAGATGCCCTGGTAGCCGACGACCCGGTTGTCGTCCGGGTCGACCAGCTCGTCACCGATGTGCACGAGACTGTAACGGGTGCCGGGCTGTGCCGGCTCGCCGCCGCGTACGTAGATGTCATTGCCCGCCGCGGCGATGAGATGGCTGCCGCGGATCGCGAGGATGTACGGGAGGCGGTCGATCTGGTCTCTCTCGAGCACCAGCCCCTTCGACAGGAACGCCGCGATCTGCTCGTAGGGAATGGTCGTGATCGCCTCGTCCAGCGGCGTCGCCCGTACCTGGGGCGATAGCCGGTAGGTCGAGCCGACCGTGGTGATGCGCGGCTGGCCGTCGATCCAGACGAGCCTCAGCACGTCGCCGGGATAGATCAGGTGCGGATTGGCGATGTCCGGGTTGACATGCCAGATTTCGGGCCAATACCAGGGATCCCTGAGGAAGGTCGACGCGATGTCCCAGAGGGTGTCGCCGCGCTGCACGACGTATTCGTCGGGATGGCCCTCGGCCAGCGGGATTCGCGATTCGGTCTGCTCGACCACTTGCGGCCGGTATTCCGAATCCCTCGACTGACGCGTCCGGGCGCCGGAGTCGCCGGAGGCAGAGCTGCCGGCGGCGGTCCGGGTGGTCGGGGTGGGCGTTGCGCCGCGGTAGTCGTCGTCGGCGGAGCGGTTCGTGGAGCATCCGGTGACGCTCAGGGCCAGCGCGATGATCGTCAGCCGGAGGCCGGGAGCCAGGCTCTTTCTTGGGAACATAATCGGCGGTTGCTCCGTCAAATGGTCGAGCCTGCCGGCGGGCAGGCGTTGTTATAATATGTCGTGTCGAGGCTGTCGGGGCTGCCAAACACGTCACAATTCGGACCGGCGCAAGGGCTTTCCGGCCGGTGTTCAGGGGCGGCATTGTCCGCTATCTTATCCAATAAAGTCAAAAATTTAGCGGTGTCTTGTAGCAAGCCACGCGAGTTTTCACGACACAGGATCATGGCAATACTGAAGATATTGGAATTTCCCGATCCGCGCCTGCGGAAAAAGGCCGTGCCGGTCGATGCGGTCGACGACGACCTGAGGCGCCTGATCGACGACATGTTCGAGACGATGTACGCGGCCCCCGGCATCGGGCTGGCGGCCACGCAGGTCGACGTGCACCGGCGCCTGCTGGTTGCCGATGTCTCGGCGGAGAAGGACGACCCGCGCGTCCTCGTCAATCCGGAGATCCTGGCGAAGGACGGGGTCGCCGTGACCGAGGAGGGCTGCCTTTCGGTGCCCGGCTACTACGAGGAAGTCGAGCGGGCCGGTCACATCCGGGTGCGCTACCTCGACCGCGACGGCACCGCGCGCGAGGAGGATTTCGAAGGTCTCCTCGCCGTGTGCGTGCAGCACGAGATCGATCACCTGGACGGGAAGCTGTTCGTCGACTATCTCTCGGAGGCGAAGCGCCAGCGGATCCGCAAGCGGCTGGAGAAGGAGCGCCGCCAGCAGCAGGCCCCGCAACCCGCCATCCTCTGAGCGGCCGCGGCGCGCACCCACGGCATGCCCGACAATCTGGTCTTTGCCGGCACCCCGGCGTTCGCGCGGGAGTCGCTGGCCGCGCTCGTCGACCACGGACTGAAGCCCGCGCTCGTGCTGACGCAACCGGACAGGCCCGCCGGCCGCGGCAGGCGCCGCCAACCCGGTCCGGTCAAGACTCTCGCGGTCGAGCACGGCATTCCGGTACGGCAGCCGGACGCGCTCGGGAACGCTCGCCTGGAGGCCGAGTTGCGCGAGCTCGCGCCGCAGGCGATCGTCGTCGCGGCCTACGGCCTGCTGTTCCCGAAGTCCCTGCTCGACCTGCCGGAGCGCGGCTGCATCAACGTGCACGCCTCGCTTCTTCCGCGCTGGCGGGGGGCCGCGCCGATCGAGGCCGCGATACTGGCCGGCGACCGCGAAACCGGCGTCAGTCTCATGCAGATGGACGAGGGGCTGGACACCGGCGGCGTCTTCACGCAGGCACGGCTTGCGATCGGTGACACCGAGACCGCGGGCGTTCTGCACGACCGCCTCGCCGCGCTGGGCGGCCGGCTGCTCGCCGGGCACCTGCCGGACATCCTGGCGGGGCGGCTGCAGGCCACGCCGCAGGACGAGGCGCGGGCGACCCGCGCCGGCAAGCGGCGCAGGGAAGACGCGCAGCTGGACTGGCGGCTGCCCGCGATGCAGCTGTCACGGCGCGTGCGCGCCTTCAATCCGGTGCCGGGTGCCTGGTTCGAGCTGGACGGCGACACCGTCAAGTGCTGGAAGGCCGAGCCTGCCGCCGGCAGCGCGGCGTCCGGTACCGTCCTGGCGGCCGGTGCCGGCGGGATCGAGGTCGCCTGCGGCGAAGGCGCGCTGCGCCTCCTCGAGCTGCAGCGTCCGTCGCGACGGCGCGTGACGGCCGACGAGTTCGCCCGGCAGCGGCCGCTCGCCGGCAGGCGGTTGGACGTCCCCGCCGGCACATGAGCGAACGGGGGACCGGTGCACGCGTTCGGGCGCAGGCCGCGACGGTCGTCGATGCGGTGGTGTCTCTCGGCCGCTCACTCGACGGTGCCCTCGCCGAGACGGAGGAGCGCCTGCAGCCCGACGACAGGCCGCTGCTGCGACAGCTCGCCTACGGCACGCTGCGCCGTCACTTTCGCCTGCGCTTCTGGATCTCCAGGCTGATCGACAAGCCGCTCAAGCGGCGCGACAGCGTCATCGAATCGCTGATCGCGGTCGGTCTCTTCCAGTTGGCGGAAAGCCGCGTTCCCGACCACGCCGCCGTGTCCCTCACCGTCGATGCGGCGCGGCAGTTGCGGCGTCCGAAGTACTCGCCGCTGGTCAACGCCGTGCTCCGGAACTTCCGGCGGCAGGGTATCGCCGACACCGAGCCGCCGAACGACGAGGTGCGCTACGACCATCCCGCCTGGCTCATCGGCAGGCTGCGGGCCGACTGGCCGGACCGGTGGCGTGAGATTGTGGTCGCGAACGACGAGCGCGCGCCGATGTGGTTGCGCGTCAACCGGCGCCGGACGAGTCCCGAACGCTATCTGGAACAGCTGGCGGCGGGCGGCGCCGGCGGCTCGACGGCCGCGGGCTTCGACCAGGCGGTCCGGCTGGCGGCGCCGAGGCCGGTGAGCGAGTTGCCCGGCTTCGAGGCCGGCCGGGTTTCGGTGCAGGATGCCGCGGCCCAGCTCGCGGCGCCGTGGCTGCTGGCGGGCGGCGGCCGGAGTATCCTGGACGCCTGCTCCGCGCCGGGCGGCAAGACCGGCCACCTGCTGGAGCTCGCCGCCGACGGCGCGGCGCTGACGGCGCTGGACATCAGTCCGGAGCGGCTCGAGGCCACCGCCGCCAACCTGAAGCGGCTGGGGCTGGAGGCGACGCTTCGGGCTGCCGACGCATCCCGTCCCGGGGACTGGTGGGACGGCAGCCCCTACGACCGCATCCTGCTCGATGCCCCGTGCTCCGGCACGGGCGTGATCCGGCGGCACCCGGACATCAAGGTGCTGCGCCGCGAAACCGACGTCGAGGATCTCGCCCGGCTCCAGGAGCGGCTGCTGGACGCCCTCTGGCCCCTGCTGGCCGCGGGCGGCCGGCTCCTCTACGCGACCTGCTCGGTGCTGGCGCGCGAGAACGACGGCATCGTCGGGCCTTTTCTGGAGCGGAGACGCGACGCCACGGAAGATAAAATGTTGCCAAATTACAACATCCGCGATGTAATGTACCGGAAGTCGAGCGGCTTCCAGGTGTTTCCCGGAGACCGCGGGCTGGACGGCTTCTACTACGCCTGTCTCGTTAAGCAGGGATGACGACACGCGCCATGACCCGACTTTGGAGACACAAGCCTTCGGCGCTGGCACTCGGTGCGTTGGTCGTCATCGCTTCCGCGCTCGAGGTCGGCGCGCAGGATCGGCCGCATCGCGAAGGGTACTTCGACGTGCGCTCCGCATCCACGCAGCTCGAGGAGGGCGTCCTGGAACTGGACGCGCGCCTGCAGCTCGTGCTGAGCGACGATGCGCTCGCTGCGCTGGACAACGGTGTGCCGCTGACAATCGAACTGAAGCTCGAGGTGATACGCGAACGCCGGTTCATGCTCGACGCCACCGACGCCGAGCTGTCCGTGCACTACGAGCTCGAGTACCGGCCGCTCAGCCAGCGTTACATCGTGAGGAACCTGAACAGCGGCGAGCAGGACTCGTTCGCGACGCTGTACTCGGCGTTGAACAACCTCGGGCGGATCCAGCAACTGCCGGTCATCGACGTATCGTTGCTCGAGGGGAACGCCGACTACCGCATGCGGCTGCAGGCACTGCTGAGCACCCGGCAGTATCCCGCTCCGTTGCGGCTGCTCTTCTTCTGGCGCGACGACTGGCAGCTCAAGAGCGAGTGGTACGAATGGCCTCTCGAACTCTGAAGAAGGTTTTCTACGGCACGCTCGGCGCGACCGGGCTGGGGCTGGCGCTGTTCGCCTTCTACCTGCTCAGCCGTACAGCGCAGGACGCGGGCGAGTTCGACGAGCTGCAGAACGTCATCCTGCTGATCAACATCGGCGGCGTCCTGGCGCTGCTGGCGCTGTTCGTGGGCAACCTGGCCCGGCTCGTGCGCGACTACCGGGCGCACGTGCCCGGCGCAAAGCTGAAGGCGCGCATGGTGGCCATGTTCGTCGGTCTGGCCGTGCTTCCGCTGCTGATCGTCTTCTACTTTTCGATGCAGTTCATCAATCGCGGCATCGATACCTGGTTCAACGTGGAGGTGGAGGCGGGTCTGGAGGATGCGCTGGCGCTCAGCCGGGCATCGCTGGGCACGCAGATGCGGGACCACCTCAGTGCCACGACGACGATCGCCGAGCGCCTGCGCGACATCAGCGGGCGGCAACTGGTACTGGAGCTCGACCGGATGCGCCGCGAGATCGGCGCCGGCGAGATTACGGTGTACGGCAGCGGCGGCCGGATCGTGGCCATCAGTTCCGACGACCTGGCCGGCAGCCTTCCCGAGCCGCCTTCGGACGACATGCTCCTGCAGATCCGGCAGGAGCTGCCCTACGTCAGTCTCGATTCGCAGGAAGAAGGAGCCTTCGAGATCCGCACGGCCGTCTCGCTGGATGCGAATGCGGCCGCGGGACCGGGATTCGTGCGTGTCGTATTTCCGATCAGCGAGCGTATCGGCCGCATGGCGTCGAGCGTGGAAACCTCCTACAGCGACTACAAGCGCGCCGAGTATCTGCGCGAGCCTTTGAAGCGCACGATATCGATCACCTTGACCGTGGTCCTGATGATTTCGCTTCTGGCTTCCGTCTACGGCGCGTTCTTCTTTTCACGTCGTCTGGTCGCACCGATCCAGGATCTCGTTGCCGGTACGCGGGCTGTCGCCAAGGGCGATTTCGACACGCGGCTGCCCACACCGTCGCGCGACGAGATCGGCTTCCTGATCAGCTCGTTCAACGACATGACGCAGCGCCTCTCCGCGGCGCGCCGGCTGGCGAGCCTGAGCCAGGCGCAGGTCGAGGCCGAGCGGGCCAACCTGGAAGTCATCCTGGCGCGGCTCTCCACCGGCGTCGTCTCGCTGGAATCCGATTTCCGGATACGGACTGCCAACCAGGCAGCCGGTGCGATTCTCAACGTCGACCTGGAAAGCCGCGTAGGCGAATACCTGCCGGACGTGGCCGAGGGCGAGCCTCTGCTCGAGCAGTTCCTGGACGTTGCACGCGCCCACCTGAGCTCGGGCGATACCGAATGGCGGGAGCAGATCATCCTGCGCGGCGAAGTCGGGCGCCGCGTCCTGACCTGCGCCTGCACCACGCTGCCGGGAGACGACGACCACGCCCCCGGCTTCGTCGTCGTCTTCGACGACATCACGGCGTTACTGCAGGCGCAGCGCGACGCGGCGTGGGGCGAGGTTGCGCGGAGGCTCGCTCACGAGATCAAGAATCCACTGACACCTATACAGCTTTCAGCGGAGCGTCTGCGCCGCAAGTACCTGAACACGATGTCGAGTGACGAGGCGCAGATCCTGGATCGCGCCACGCACACGATCGTTCAGCAGGTCGAGGCGATGAAAGAGATGGTCAACGCGTTCAGCGACTACGCCCGGGCGCCGGACATCGACATCAACCCGTTCGACATCGAGATGCTGGCGCACGAGGTGGTGGACCTCTACCGCGCGCAGGAGAGCGACATAGAGATCGAACTGGACGCCGCTCGTGACCTGCCCGAGCTTGAAGCCGATCCCGGGCGCATCCGGCAGATCCTTCACAACCTGATCAGGAACGCGATCGAGGCGCTCGAGTCCCGGGACGCCGGACAGATCCGGGTCTCGGTCAGGATGGCCGACGTGCAGGGGATCGGCGTGGTGGAAATCGTGGTCGCGGACAACGGACCCGGCTTCCAGACCGGCTCCATAAGCCAGATCTTCGATCCGTACGTTACGACCAAGCCCCGGGGAACGGGTCTGGGGCTCGCGATCGTGAAGAAACTCGTGGAAGAGCATGCCGGAACGATAGAAGCAGAAAACCGGCAGGAAGGCGGCGCAATCGTCCGCATCCAGCTGCCCGTCAATGAAGCGGCGCGTGAAGCGATGACGGCCCTGTTGCCCCGGCGCGGCGAAAAACGGAGGGAAAGAGCATGAGCACGGCAAATGTGCTGGTAGTGGACGACGAGGCCGATATCCGGGCCCTGATTCAGGAAATACTCACCGACGAGAACTACAGCGTCACGGTTGCCGGCAACGCCGCGGAGGCGCGCGACGCGCGGCGTGAGGCGAAGTTCGATCTCGTGCTGCTGGATATCTGGATGCCGGACACCGACGGCATCACGCTGCTGCGTGAGTGGTCCGAGCAGGGCAGTCTCGACTCGCCGGTCGTCATCATGTCCGGACACGGCACGGTCGATACCGCGGTCGAGGCGACTCGACTCGGCGCTTTCGACTTCGTCGAAAAGCCGCTCTCGCTCGCGAAGCTTCTGCGGACCGTCGAGCGCGCGCTCGAGAGCGGCGGCCGGCAGGCGGGTATGGCGCGCGGTCTGCTGCCCTCGCTGATGGCGCCGGTGGGCCGGAGCAGGTTGATGCAGGATCTGCGGGACAAGGTGCGGCAATACGCGAACCACGACTCTCCCGTGCTGCTCGTCGGAGAGCCGGGCACCGGGCGTGGCGCGTTCGCGCGCTATATACAGTCGCTCGGCAACCGCAGCGAGGAACCCTGCGAAGTGCTGTTCTCCGCGTCCCTGACCGAGGGAAATGCGGAGGAGAAGCTGCTGGGCCGGGAGTCGGAAGGGCAGGTGACGCCGGGGATGCTCGAGCGTGCCGGCGCAGGCACGCTCGTCATCGAGGAGCTTTCGGACCTGACTCACCCCGCGCAGAAGCTCCTCCTGAGCACCCTGGAGCAGAACGCGTTTACCCGAGTGGGCGGGAGCGCGCCGGTGCCGATGCGGATGCGCATCCTTGCGACCGTGAAGGCGGATTACGAGAGCGAGATCGAACGCGGCAATCTACGGCGGGAACTCGTTGCCGCGCTCAACGTACTGACGTTGCGGATACCGCCGCTGCGGGAGTACGCGGAAGACGTGCCGGAACTGCTCACCTACTACGTCGACAAGCTGGTGGACGCCGAAGGCCTGAAATTCCGCCGCTTCAGCGTCGCCGCGCAGAACCGCCTCCGCAACTATCCCTGGCCCGACAACGTCCGCGAACTGAAGAACCTGGTCCGCCGGCTGCTCCTGACGGGCTCCGGCGAGGAAATAACCCTGGAGGAAGTCGAGCGGGAACTGGCCACGGCGCCCGCGCCCTCGGACGAGCCGCTGGTCAAGCAGGACCTCCTGTCGCTGCCTTTGCGCGAGGCCCGCGAGCAGTTCGAGCGGGCCTACCTGCAGCAGCAGCTGATGCTTTGCGACGGCAAGGTCGGAAAGCTGGCGAAGCGGGTGGGCATGGAGCGCACGCACCTCTATCGCAAGCTGCGCTCCCTCGGCGTCGACTTTCGGGCCGTCTCCGCCGGCGACGACTGAAGCGGCGCGGGACACGAACCCGGCGGTGCTCCAGCCGTCTCCACCGGGTGCTCGCGGAACGTCCTGCGGGCCTGCGGCAGAATCCGGCCGTTGTCCAGAAAGCGGATGCCGGGTGTTTCGAAGTCCGCGATGCTCAGGTCGCGCAGAAGCGCTAGGGCGTGGTTGGAGCTGTCGATCGCGGGCCCGCCCGGACGCACCTGCGCCGTCGAATAAACGTGCCCATCGATGAAACGGCCTTCGCCGTCGAGCGTCGCCTGGAGGATCGGCGCAATGCCGTTCAGCCCAGCGACGCTGATACCGTACCAGGTGGCGAAGTTGCCGAGGCTGTAGGCGATGAGCCTGTCGCGATAGACCTCCATGGCACGCACGACGTGCGGGCCGTGTCCGAGGAGCAGGTCGGCCCCGCAGTCGACCATCAGGCGGGCGAACCGGACGACATCGCCGCGAGGTTCGCCGAAGTATTCCTCCTCGGCAAACGGGAGCCGGGTCACGTCCCGGCCTTCCGCCCCGCCGTGAAAGGAGACGATGACGACGTCGTGCGAGGCGTCGAAGCGCGCCACCGTGGCGGCGGCCGCCGGGTAGTCGTGCATGAGATTCGACTTCTGCGTGACGGCGAAGGCGAGGACCGCGACGTCGAGTCCTCTGACCGCGAGCGACGCGAAATCCCCTTCGCGTCCGGAGTGCGCGATGCCCGCGGCGTCCAGCGCCCGCATCGTCGCCGAGCGCCCGGGCTCGCCGAAGTCGCGGGCATGATTGTTGGCGAGGCTCAGCACGTCGAAGCCGGCCGCGGCGAAGTGGCCGGCGTAACGGGAGGGCGAGCGGAAGAGGAAACAGGCGCGCGCGTCGCTGCAGGTCTTGCGGGGCTCGCCGCCGTCGAGCAGCACGCCTTCCAGGTTGCCGAACGCGAGGTCGGCAGCGCCAAGGACAGGCGCTACTTCGGCCAGGAATCCCGCGCCGTCGTCGTCCGGCAGGTGGTCCTCGGGGTAATCCGTTCCCAGCATCATGTCGCCGACAGCGGCGATGGTGATCTCCCGCGCCGGCACCGCCGGCCGCTCGGGGGGCGGGGGGATCGCGGGTTCGGCAGGCTCGGCCGGCGCGGGGGGCGGCTCGGCCGGCGCGTCGGGGCGCAGGGCGCAGCCGCCGGCGAGCAGCAGCAGCGGAAGCAGCTGCCCGGCCGCGGCCGCGAAACGGGAGGAGGGGCGTCGGCGTTCCGTCATGGGGGCTTGCCGCCGCTCAGTCCGGCAGCCGGATCCGCAACACGTCGATGTCCGCCTCGCGCAGCCGGCTGCGCAGCACGTTCAGCTGTTCCAGGTCCTCGATGGGCCCGATGCGGACGCGGTGGTAGGTCTTGTCGTCGATCGTCACCCGCTGGATCGTCGACTCGATGCCCTGCAGGGCGAGCTGCGCCCGGCGGCGGTCGGCGTCGGCATGCTGCGTGAACGAGCCGGCCTGGAGCACGTACACGCCCGGTTCGACCACCGCCCGCGCCCGGGTGTCGGTACTGACGTCCGGCTCCTGCTCGGGGATGATGACCTCGAAGTTCGGCAGCATGTCGTAGAAGTCGAACCGCTGCTTCGGCGGTTGATCGACCGCTGCGGCGGGCGCCGGCGCAGGTGACGTGTCGTCGACCGGCCGGGCCATGCTCGCCGGTTCCTCCGCCGGCGGACCGCTCGGAACCGGTGCGTTCCGGCCGTTGACGTAGATGGCGAAAGCGACGGAGAGGCCGATCGCCAGCCCGAACAGCATCCAGGCCCAGCCGGGGTAGTCGTCGGCCTGTTTTGCGCGCGTTCCCTTCGCCGCCATGCCTACATCGACTCCGGGGCGGAGACGCCGAGCAGCCCCAGGCCGCAGGCGATGACCTGGCGCACGGCGGCGATGAGCGCCAGCCGCGCATCGCGCAGGTCATCGTCGTCCACGATGAAGGTATGGGCGTTGTAATAGGTGTGGAAGTCGTTCGCCAGGTCGCGCAGGTAATGCACGAGCTGCTGCGGTGCCCGATTCGCCGCGGCCAGTTCGACGGTCTCGGGATAACGGCTCACGGTGCGCATGAGCGACCTTTCGTGAGGCTCGGCGAGCAGCGCGAGATTGGCGATGCCGGAAGCGCTGTCCCACTGCAGGGACTTTTCGGCGAGCTGGCGGAACACGCTGGCGACGCGGGCGTGCGCGTACTGGATGTAGTAGACGGGATTCTCGTTCGTGCGGCTTTTGGCCAGTTCCAGGTCGAAATCGAGGTGCTGGTCGTTGGACCGCGTGACGTAGAAGAAGCGCGCAGCATCGTTTCCGACCTCCTCCCGCAGCTGTCGCAGGGTCACGAACTCGCCCGCACGCGTCGACATCGGAATCTTCTCGCCGCCGCGGTAGAGCGCCACGAACTGGACGAGCTGGACCTCGAGGCTGTCGCCGGCGTAGCCCATCGCCTCGAGCCCCGCCCGCACGCGGGCGATGTAGCCGTGATGGTCGGCGCCCAGGACGTCGAGCAGGTGATCGTGTCCCCGTTGCCGCTTGTCGTAGTGGTACGCGATGTCGGAGGCGAAGTAGGTCTTCCTGCCGTTCTCCCGCACGACCACCCGGTCCTTCTCGTCGCCGTAGTCGGTCGAGCGGAACCAGGTGGCGCCGTCTTTCCGGTAGAGCATCCGGCGCCGCTCGAGCACGGCGAGCGCGTCGTCGATGCGCCCGGCGGTCGTGAGGCTCCTTTCCGAATACCAGCAATCGAAGCGGACGCCGAAGCCCGCGAGGTCGTCCTCGATGTCGGCGAGTATCGCCTCCAGCGCCTGCTGGCGGATGCTGTCGAAGCCCTTCGCCCCGAGCGCGTCTTCGGCGAGCGCGATGAGCGCCGTGACGTATTCCTCCCTGTCGCCGGGGGGTTCATCCGCAGGCAGCCTGTCCCGAAAGGCGGCCGCGTCGACCGCCGGCAGGCGCGCGGTGTCGATGTTTTCGGCGATGCCGCGGATGTAGGAACCGCGATAGCCCGCCATCGGAAACGCGGGCGCAGAGCCCTCGGACTCGAGCATGCGCAGCCAGACGCTGACGGCCAGGATGTCGACCTGCCTTCCCGCGTCGTTGACGTAGTACTCGCGGCTGACCGGATAGCCCGCCGCTTCCAGCAGGTTGCCGACCGTATCGCCGAAGGCAGCATGCCGCCCATGCCCGACGTGCAGCGGCCCCGTCGGGTTCGAGGAGACGAACTCCAGCAGGATCCTGGGGGCGTCGCGCATCGGCTGGCGGCCGTAGCCTTCGCGCGCCTCGAGCACGGTTCCGATCTCGCGGCGGAACGCGGCCTCGCTCACGTGGAAGTTGATGAAGCCGGGTCCGGCGATCTCCACCCGGTCGACGAGGTCGCTCGCGGGCAGGTTGCCCGCGATCTTCTCCGCCAGTGCCCGCGGCTTTTGATGCAGCGTCTTCGCGAGGCGCATGGCGATGTTCGACGAGAAGTCCCCGTGGCGGGGGTCACGCGTGCGTTCGACGGTCGTGCTGCTCGACCGGACCTCGGGTGCGTCGGCCAGTTCCGGCAGGCGCCTGAGCGCCTGGTCGAGGAGATCCGCAATGCTGCCTTTCAACGATGTACTCTTGCCTGAAGTCGGGGTGGTTTCGTCCGACCCGCAAGTTTAACAGGTATGGCGCTGCGCTCCCGCGCGGGAGCTCTTCAGAAAAGCTCCAGGGGATCCACGTCGATCGACCAGCGCACGCGCCGCGCGTGCGGTTCCTGTTCCAGTCTCGGCCGCAGCGCCGCCAGCACGCGGTGCAGCGCCTGCCGCGTGCGGCTCTGGAACAGGAGTTGCCCGCGGTACCGGCCGGCTCGCCGCTCCATCGGCGCGGCGACAGGTCCGAGGATGCGGGTGCCTTCCGTGTGACCGTGCTCGGCGGCCTCCTTCGCGATCTCGAGGAAGCGATGCGTGTCGGCTCGCCGCGTGGAACTGGCACGGAGCAGCGCCAGTCGCGAGAACGGCGGCCAGGCTGTCGCCTCGCGTTCTGCGAGCGCCATCGCTGCGACCCGTTCGTAGCCGCCGGCAAGCAGCTCGCGCCAGAAGGGGTGCGCGGCGAAGGCGGTCTGGATCAGGACCTCGCCCTGCCGCGCTTCACGGCCGGCGCGCCCGGCGACCTGGATCAGGCCCTGGGCCAGGCGTTCCGTGCCGCGGAAGTCGGTGCTGAAGAGGCCCTGGTCGGCGTTGATAACGACGACCAGCGTGAGATGTGGAAAGTGATGCCCCTTCGACAGGATCTGCGTGCCGACCAGGATGCGCGCTTCGCCGGAGACGGCGGCTGCCAGCGCCCTGTCCATCGCGCCGCGGGCACGCGTGCTGTCGCTGTCGATACGTGTGACGGCGAAGGCGGGAAAGTGGCGTTGCAACGCCTCCTCCAGTCGCTCGGTCCCTTCGCCGAGCGGCGCGACTGGCCCGCCGCACGCGGCGCAGGCGTCATCGAGCGGTCGTGCCGCTCCGCAGTGGTGACACACGAGCGTGCCGCTCAGCGCATGCACGGTCATGCGGGCATCGCAGCGCCGGCACTCCGCGACCGCGCCGCATTGACGGCAGATCAGCGTCGGCGCGTAGCCGCGGCGATTGAGAAATACCAGCACCTGCCCGCCCTCACCGCTGTGCCGGTGCATCGCCTCGACGACCGGGCCGGCGAGGCCCTCCGTCGGCGGATGCCGGTCGAGGTCGACCAGGCGCAACAGCGGCAGCACGGCGCCGCCGGCTCGCGCGGGCAATGTCAGCCGGCGGTAGGCGCCTTCCCGGCACCGGCTGAGCGATTCGAGAGACGGCGTTGCCGAGCCGAGGATGACCGGGATGTCGAGCTGCTTGCCGCGCACGACGGCGAGGTCGCGCGCCGAGTAGCGCAGCCCTTCCTGCTGCTTGTAGGAACCGTCGTGCTCCTCGTCGACGACGATGAGGCCCGGGTTCTTCATGGGCGCGAACACCGCCGAACGGGTGCCGAGCACGAGCGGCGCGGCGCCGCTGTGCGCCGCCCGCCACGCGGCGAGCCGCGCCGTGTCGGGCAGCGACGAGTGCAGGACGGCCGCCGTGAGCCCGAGCCGTCCCTCCAGCCGCCCGACGAACTGCGGCGTGAGGCCGATCTCCGGGACGAGCACGAGCACCTGAAGACCGAGGTCGATCGTCTCCTCGATGAGGCGCAGGTAGACCTCCGTTTTGCCGCTGCCGGTGATGCCGTCGAGCAGCGCCACGTAAAAGCCGCGCCTGCCGGAAAGCGCGTCCAGCGCCGCGAGCTGGTCCGTGTTGGGGGCGGGGCCCCTGCCTGCCTTACCCGCACTCGCGGCCGGCAGAGGCGGCCCGGCTTCCTCCACCATCGCGGCCAGCCCTTTCGCGACCAGCCCCCGGGCCGCTTGCCGCCAGCCGGGGAGGCGTTGGTCGAGCTCAGCGGCGGCGAGGCCGCCGTCCTGTTGCAAAAGCTCCAGCAGCGCGCCCTGCCGTGGCGCTCGCCTGGATGCGCCCGCCGCCACGGCGTGCCGGCCGTCGTCGGTGAGCACCAGGCGCTGCCGCCTCTCGTGGAGCGGCCTGCCTTGCCGCAGGGGCGCGGGCAGTGCGCAGGCGACGACCTCGCCGATCGGGTGATGGTAGTAGTCGCTCGCAAAGCGGATCAGGCGCAGATCCGGCTCGCGCAGGACCGGTTCCGGGTCGAGGATCTTCTGCGCCCGCTTGAGCTTCGCCGGCGGCACGTCGGTCGCGTCCGCGACTTCGATCAGCACGCCCGCCTGCCGGCGGCGGCCGAAGGGGACGAGCAGGCGGCAGCCGGGGCGCGGCAGGGCGTCCGGGGCATCCGCGGGCGGCAGATAGTCGAACAGGCGCGACAGGGGCGCATTGATGGCGACGCGCAATATGGGTTCGCGGCTCATAGCCGTCCGTTCGCCCGTCTCCCGTCCCGGGTCCTGCCGGCCGGAACGGTGCATCCCGAGCCGCGCGTTACAGCGATTTGACGGCCTGGATCAGCTCCGAGGCCATCGCCTGGCCGTCGCCGTACAGCATACGCGTATGGTCGAGGAAAAAGA
>CAZTAE010000013.1:0-28268 GCA_964611535.1 uncultured Woeseiaceae bacterium | reverse complement strand
CCGCCTTGTCCATGCCGTCGAGCGCCAGCAGCTCGCTCGTGCTGGTGAGGCCCTGATTGGCGGTGCGATAGGGCGGAGTCCTGACGGTATAGATCGCGTCTTCCGCGCCGTCGGGAAAGGCAGCCTCGTGGTCCGCATCGAGCCAGTCGGCCGTGATGCCGGCGAGGCGCGGGTCGATCTCGAGGACTTCGAGCAGGCGGCGGAAGTGCTCCAGCGCGGCGGGGTCGGTGCGGCCCTGGGCATCGATGAGATTGTTGATGTTGAAGCGGCCCTGCAGGTCGACCACGGTGCCGGTGACCTCGCCGCCGTCGATCGGCAGGCCGGGCAGCTCCGCGGCCCAGATCTCGGCCAGGTGATCCGTCTGGCTCTCGGCGAGGTCCTGGCGCAGGATGTTCATGAGCCAGCTCTCGGCGCCGAGGGCGATCTGCACGGCCTGGTCGCGGTACAGGAGCGCCATCGTTCGCCGCACGTCGAGCGTGTTGTCCCAGGCGAGGTTGTAGGCGACGACGCCGGCGAGCGCGCTGACCAGCATGGCCGTGATGAGGGCGATCCCCCGGTGTCTGGGCCGCGGCCGCTTCGGAAGCGTCCTCACGGTGCGACCTCGACGAGGCGCGTGATCTCGCTCTCGTCGGTAAACCGCAGCACGATCTCGACGGCGCGGGGGCGAACCCTGAGGCCCGGCGGCGCCGGCGGCTCGGTGACCGGCCATTCCTCCGACCATTCGCCGTTCGCGTGCAGAAAGCGGATCGCGACACTGTCGATGCCGTCCAGCAGGACCTCCACGAGCGGCTCGTTGTCGAGCGTGCGGTCGAGGACGGTCCAGTGGTAACGCAGCAGCGCGTCGTCTTCGAGCCGGTAGGCGACGCGCTGCAGCGTGCTGCGGGGTAGCCCCGCCGGATTGCTCCAGCCCGCGTGCGTGAGCTCGACGGCGTGATCCCGCTCCGGGTCGGTGCGCAGCGCGGGCACGAAGTTGTCGCCGAGCTCGTCCCGGATCGGACGCGGCGCCAGCTGCATGAAGTCCTGGCCGAGATAGCGGAAGGTGCGCTGCAGCGCCTGCAGCCGTTCCATGCGCTCGGTCAGGACCTCCGCGTTCGCCAGCGTCTGGCTCAGCGTGCCGTAGGCGAGCGCCGCGAGCATGGCGAAGATGGCGAGAGCGACGAGCACCTCGACGAGCGTGAAGCCGCGGGCGCGGCGCGTCACATTCTCTCTCCGGTTTCGCCCTCGTCGCCGGATCCCGGTACCGGCGTGCCGGAGGTCCAGGCGATGTTGCCCTGGCCGGGTATGGACGGCTCGCCGATGAAACCCGTGACCGTGCGGATGACGTCGTCGGAGCCTGCGAACGATACGGCGACGTCGACGCGAAAGAGGTTCTCGACGCCGGTGTCGGAGATCGTGGCGCGCCAGGTCCAGTCGCGGCCGGCGTATTCGACGGTGTCCGAATCCTCGCTGACTTCGGGAATGACGTTCGCGAGCCTGAGCTCAGCGATCCTGTTCTGGGCGATCCAGCTCGCGTAGGTGCGGTTGCGCAGGCTGTTCGCGGCGTCGACCATCTGGCTCATGGCGGCGGTGACTGCGGCGAGCGAGATGGCGGCAATGGCGAGCGCGACCATCACCTCGATCAGCGTGAAGCCTGCCTGCCGCCGGAGATGGCTACCGCGCCGGGTCATGGGTCTCGATTTCCATCTGCCCGCCGGCGGCGAGCGTGACCAGCACCTCGGCGCGGGGGGAATCGCGCACGACCCGCAGCGCGAAGGGCGTGACGTCGCCGCTCGAGAGTATCAGCAGGTGCGGCAGGTAGTCGGCCTGCCTGCTGCCGCCGGCGCGGGCCTCGTCCTCGTCGTCGTCGGGAATCTCCTTCGCTTCCTCCGGCAGCGATACCTGCCGGTCGTCGAGCTCCAGGAGGAATTCCATGCCCTCGTCCAGCTGACGCGGCCGCAACAGGTCGTCGCCGACGACCTCGAACCAGCGGTTCAGCTCGGGGTCGTGCTCCACGAAACGATAGCCGTAGCGGGTGAATTCCAGGCCGAAGTCGCGGCCCTGCATCACCGCTTCCTCCTCGGCGAGCTCGATGAGTGCGCCGAGTCGCCGCGCCTGTCGCTCGAGCGCGCGTTCGTCGCCGACGAGGCCGACCGAAAGAAGGACCATGGCGCTGACGATACCCAGGATCACCACGACCACGAGCAGCTCGATGAGCGTGAAGCCGGCTGCTCTCCGTGTCACGGAACGCCCGGGAACGTTCAGGCCAGTGCTATTCGAGATCCCAGTTGCCGATGTCCGCGTCGAGCCCCTCGCCGCCGGGGCGTCCGTCGCGGCCGAGCGTGTAGACATCGATTTCGCCATGATTGCCCGGATTGAGGTACTGATAGGTGTTGCCCCAGGGATCCTTCGGCATGCGATCCAGGTAGCCGCCGGGCTTCCAGTTGCGGATGTTCGGATCGGCCGGTTTATCGACCAGGGCCTCGAGCCCCTGCTGGCTGCTCGGGTAGTCGAAGGTGTCGAGGCGATAGTACTTCAGTGCGTTTTCGATCTGGCGAATGTCCGAATGGACGCGCGTGATCTGCGCATCGTCGACCCGTCCGATGACGTTGGGCGCGACGATGGCCGCGAGGATTCCCAGTATAATCACGACGACCATGATCTCGATCAGCGTGAAGCCGCGCTGGCGGCGCAGCTCGCGGAAGGATTGGTGGACACGGCTCACGGCGCGACTCCGGATGCTGGCATCTTCAGCGACGTGACGGCTTGCCCCACCGGTCCGCGCGTCGCGTCGATGCGTGTTGTGATGGACGACATTATATCAAACATAGGCTTACAAAAAGATTCCAATCCACCGCGCCATGATCAGACGCCTGTCCCGCTGGCGAGTTCCGCTGGCGCTCGCGGCACTGTCGCTGGCGGCCGCGCTGCCCGGCTGGACGGCGCTCCGCTATGATCGCGGCGCGATCTCGGACGGCGAGCTCTGGCGGCTGCTCACCGGCCACTTCGCGCATCTCGGACCCGCGCATTTCGCACTGAACGCCGCCGGGCTCGCGCTGGTATGGTTGCTGGTAGGCGGCGCTTACAGCGGGCTCCAGTGGGCTTTCGTTGCGGCATTCGCGGTTGCCGCGATCGACCTCGGATTCTGGTTTCTCGATGAGCGCCTCGCCTGGTACGTGGGGATGTCCGGCGTTTTGCACGCGTTGCTGAGCGCTGGCATCCTGCGCCAGCTGCGGGAGATGCCGGTGGAGCTCGGGGGACTCGGCGCGTTGCTCGTCGCCAAGATCGTCTACGAGCAGGTGGCAGGGCCGCTGCCGGGGTCGCAGGAATCGGCGGGCGGGGACGTGGTCGTGAACGCGCACCTGTACGGTGTCATCGGCGGCGTGCTCGGTGGGCTCCTGCTGGCGCTGGCGAACCGGACCGGCGCGATGCCGGAAGGACGGAGAGAAGAGTGAGTCTGGCAATGATCTTCCCCGGGCAGGGGTCGCAGTCGGTGGGCATGCAGGCCGCCCTGGCGGAGCGCTTCGAGGAAGTGCGGGACGTATGGCGGGAAGCGGAGGACGTGCTCGGCGTCGACCTCTGGGACGTGGTCTGCAACGGACCGCCCGAGCGGCTCAACGAGACCGTCGTCACCCAGCCGGCGATGCTGGCCGCCGGCGTCGCCGCGTGGCGGGCGTGGGCCCGGGCCGGCGGCCCGGCACCGGCACGCATGGCCGGACACAGTCTCGGCGAATACACTGCGCTCGTCTGCGCCGATGCGCTCGGCTTCGCCGACGCCCTGCGGCTCGTCGAGCGGCGGGCGTCGCTGATGCAGGCCGCGGTACCGGCCGGGGCGGGCTCGATGGCGGCAATCATCGGCCTGGGCGACGAGGCGGTCGTGGATGCCTGCCGCGAAGCCGCCGCCGGCGAAGTCGTCAGCGCCGTCAACTTCAACGCGCCGGGACAGGTGGTCATCGCGGGCGAACGCGCCGCCGTCGAACGGGCCATGGAGGCGGCGAAGGCCGCGGGTGCCAGGCGCGCGCTGCCGCTGAACGTGAGCGTGCCGTCGCATTGCGACCTGATGCGGCCGGCCGCCACGGAGCTCGGGGAGTTCCTGGCGGGGGTGGCGTTCCGGGCCCCCGCGGTACCGGTCGTCAACAACGTGGACGTCGAGGACTACCGCGACGCTGCGCACATACGCGATGGCCTTGCGCGACAACTCCACCATCCGGTCCGCTGGACCGACGGCGTACGGCGCCTGATTGGCGACGGCAGCTCGCTGATCGTGGAATGCGGGCCGGGGAAAGTGCTGACCGGACTGGTGAAGCGCATCGACCGCAACGTAACGACGGCGTTCATCGACACACCGGAATCGCTCGAGCAGGCGATAGCAGCAGTCACGCAGGACGAACAAGGGGGGTAGCACAGCAATGGGAGCCGTATTCAGGCCGGACATCCTGGGCGGTCGGGTCGCTTTGGTGACGGGCGCATCGCGCGGCATCGGCGCCGCCATCGCGGCGGCGCTCGCCGGGGCCGGCGCGCGCGTCGTGGGGACCGCAACCAGCGCCGGCGGCGCGGAAAACATCTCGGCCGCCCTGGGCGAAGGCGGGCGCGGCGCGGTGCTCGACATCGCGTCCGAGGAGTCCGTCAAGGCGCTTTTCGACGACCTGCAAAAAGGCGAGGGCTCACCGTCGATCGTCGTGAACAACGCCGGGATCACGCGGGACAACCTGCTCCTGCGGATGAAGCCCGAGGAATGGGACGACGTGATCGCGGCGAACCTCTCCGGCGCCTACCGTGTCTGCAAGGCCAGCCTGCGCGGGATGATGAAAGCCCGGCACGGCCGCATCATCAACATCGCTTCGGTGGTCGGAGTGACGGGCAACCCGGGACAGGCGAACTACGCGGCGGCCAAGGCCGGGCTCATCGGCTTTTCCAAGTCCCTTGCGCGCGAAGTGGCTTCCCGCGGCATCACCGTCAACGTCGTTGCGCCGGGCTTCATCGATACCGATATGACGCGCGCGCTGGGGGAGGAGCAGCGCCGTGCCATTCTTTCGGGAGTGCCGCTGGAGCGGCTCGGAGAGGCCGCGGAAGTCGCGGATTCGGTGACGTTCCTGGCATCGGATGCGGCCGCCTACATCACCGGCGCCACCCTGCACGTGAACGGCGGCATGCTGATGGACTAGGCGGGTCGGCACTGGCTGTCGGCATTGTAGATTGCCTTGGGGGTTTCACTTACAATGGCGTCCCCCGGTTTGGCCGGGGACTTGACTTTTCAAGGCCTTACAATTGATTTGATAGCAGCGGACAGCGACGGCAAACACCGGAACCCGGGCTCGAAATCAGGTTCTGGAGTCACAGCCGCGAAAAGGTGACGAAGACGGCACCCGGCCGGCTTGGATGAGCCGGATGTACCTATTCGATGTCACTTCCTGAGGAGAAGCGATCACTATGAGCAGTATTGAAGAACAAGTTAAGAGCATCGTCGCCGAGCAGTTGGGGGTAAAGGAAGAAGAGGTGACGAACGATGCATCGTTCGTAGACGATCTGGGTGCCGATTCGCTGGACACGGTGGAACTGGTGATGGCTCTCGAAGAGGAATTCGAAACGGAGATTCCCGACGAAGAGGCGGAGAAGATCACCACCGTCCAGCAGGCGATCGACTTCGTAACCGCGCGCCGCAGCGAGTCGTGACATGTCCGCGGCAAGAGCACAGCGATCCGGCTGTGCTTCCGGCTGGCGCATGTGATCACGATCGGTACAGGATCAGCGACTTCCAGGTAATCAGTTGAGCAAGCGACGCGTTGTTGTAACCGGCATGGGACTCGTCTCGCCGGTTGGAAACGAACTGGAAAAGGCGTGGAAGAACATACTCGAAGGTAACTCCGGCATAGGACCTATCGAGTCCTTTGACGCGAGCCAGTTCAGCACCCGAATTGCCGGGACGGTGAAGGACTTCGACGTGACGAAGTTCCTGGCGCCGAAAGAAGCCCGCAAGATGGATACGTTCATGCATTACGGCATCGGTTCCGCCGTAATGGCCATTGGCGATTCGGGGCTGGAGATCACCGAGGAGAATGGCGATCGCGTCGGCGTGGCCATTGGCGCCGGCATCGGCGGTCTGCAGACGATCGAGTCGAACCACGAGAAGTACCTGAATTCCGGTCCGCGCAAGATCTCCCCCTTCTTCATTCCCGGCAGCATCATCAACATGGCGTCCGGGAACATCAGCATCATGCTCGGGATCACCGGCCCCAACCTGGCTATCGTCACCGCTTGCACCACTTCGACGCACTGCATCGGCATCGCGGCCCGCACGATCGCCTACGGGGATGCGGACGTCATGATCGCCGGTGGCGCGGAATACGCGACCACGCCACTGTCGATCGGCGGGTTCTGCGCGGCGCGGGCGATGTCGACGCGGAACGACGATCCCCGGAAGGCGAGCAGGCCGTTCGACCGGGACCGCGACGGCTTCGTGCTGAGCGACGGCGCAGGCTGCCTGGTGCTCGAGGAGTACGAGTACGCGAAGGCGCGCGGCGCCCGCATCTATGCGGAGCTGGTCGGCTTCGGCATGAGCGGCGATGCCTACCACATTACGCTGCCGCCGGCGGATGGCGAGGGCGCCCGGAAGTGCATGGTCGCGGCCATGAAGGACGCCGGCATCGAGCCCGCCGACGTCGATTACCTGAATGCGCACGGCACCTCGACGCCGGCCGGCGACATCGGTGAGACGGTCGCCATCAAGCGGGCTTTCGGCGCGGCCGCGCACCAGCTCGCCGTCAGCTCCACCAAGTCCGTCACGGGACACCTGCTGGGCGCCGCCGGCGTGGCCGAAGCGATTTTTTCCATACTCGCGATCCGCGACCAGGTGCTGCCGCCGACCGTGAACCTCGAAACGCCGGATCCCGAATGCGATCTCGACTACGTGCCGAACGAGGCGCGGGAAGCCCGCGTCGACGTCGTGATCTCGAACTCCTTCGGCTTCGGCGGCACCAACGGCAGCCTGATATTCCGCAAACCCGCCTGATTCCGGTCCGGGTCGGCGGCGGGGAGACCGTATACTGGCCGACGGATGTCGGAGGCGCCGGGAGTGGAGGGACCGGGACATGAAGCGTCTGTTGTGGGTCATTGCGGCGCTTGCGGTGATCGTGCTGGCAGTTTCGGCATGGCAGGTGTACCGGTTCCTCGAGGCACCCGTTTCGGTACCGGCCGGCGGCATCACCTTCGAAGTGCCGCCGGGTACGCCGTTCGCCGCGGTCAGCGATCAGCTCGCCGAGCGGGACATCATCAGCCGCCCGGAGGTCTTTCGCTGGTACGCCCGCCTGACCGGCGATGCCAGCCGTATCCACGCGGGCGAGTACCGGATCGAGGCGGGGGTCACGCCGCCGCAGCTGCTCCGGAAGTTCGTCAGGGGGGATGTCCGCCTGCATTCGTTCACTATCGTGGAGGGCTGGACCTTCCGCGATCTCCTCGGGGCGCTCGACCGGCACGATGCGGTCCGGAGCACCCTGGAGTCCGAGGACTGGCCCGCGCTGCTCGACTGGCTGGGGTCGGACGCCGGCCATCCCGAAGGCCTGTTCCTGCCGGAGACCTACCGGTTCCCGAGGGACACCGAGGATCGCGAAATCCTCCGCCAGGCCTACCGCATGATGGCGGAGACGCTGACCGGGGAGTGGCAGCAGCGCGCGGGGAATCTGCCGCTCGACGACCCCTACGAGGCTCTGATTCTCGCGTCCATCATCGAAAGGGAGACCGCGCGCGAGGACGAGCGGGCGCGCATCGCCGGCGTATTCGTCAGGCGCCTCGAGAAAGGCATGCGGCTGCAAACCGACCCGACCGTCATCTACGGCATCGGCCCCGGCTTCGACGGCAACCTGACGCGCAGCGACCTGCGCACGCATACGCCGTACAACACCTATACCCGGTCCGGCCTGCCGCCGACGCCGATCGCCCTGCCGGGGCGCGCCTCGATACGTGCGGCGCTGAATCCGGCGCCCGGGCCGGAGCTCTACTTCGTCGCCACCGGCCTGGGCGACGGCAGCCACAAGTTCTCCGCGACGAAAGAAGAGCATGACGCCGCCGTTCTCGAGTATCTCGCCCGGCTGCGCGAGCGCCGCGCCGGCGAGGCGGGAAACTGATGGCCCGGGGCCGCTTCATTACCGTGGAAGGCGGCGAGGGCGTCGGCAAGTCGACGAACGTAACGACCATCTGCGGACTGATCCGGCAGCACGGCTACCAGGTGCTGGAGACACGCGAGCCCGGCGGGACACCGCTTGCGGAGCGGATCCGCGCCCTCCTGCTCGAGCACGGCGACGAGCCGCTGCCGGACATCGCCGAATTGCTGCTGTTCTTTGCCGCCCGCTCGCTGCACGTCGAGAACCTCATCCGGCCGGCGCTCGAGGCCGGCACATGGGTCGTCTGCGACCGCTTTACCGACGCCACGCGGGCCTATCAGGGCTGGGGACGGGGGCTCGATCTGTCGTTCATCGACCAGCTGGCCGAGCGCGTGCACGCCGGCCTCGAGCCGGACCTGACGGTCCTCCTCGATGCGCCCGCCGAGGTGGGCACGGGCCGGGCGGCACAACGCGGCGCCGCGGACCGGATGGAAAAGGAAGCGCGCGACTTCCACGCGCGGATTCGGCAGGGATACCTCGCGCAGGCCGAGGCGGAACCGGCGCGCTTCGCCGTCGTCGATGCCAGCCGGCCGCTGGAGACGGTCCGGGCACGCATCGAGGAGGTGCTGCAGCCGATTATAGATGAGAAAGAACCTTAATTTTACGAAGGACCACATTGAATTTAATGGATATCTCCTGGCTCAGCCCGCTCGCCGAGCGGTGGATCGGCGCGGAGCAGCGCGGCCGGACCCCGCACGCCGTCCTGCTCGCGGGTGCACCCGGGGTCGGCAAGCGCGCGACCGCCGTGTGGCTGGCGGAGCGGCGGCGGGCCGGCGGGGGCGACGCGCCGCCGCTGCCGCGTTATCCGGTGGCCAGGCCCGACCA
This sequence comes from uncultured Woeseiaceae bacterium, assembly GCA_964611535.1. GTDB lineage: Bacteria > Pseudomonadota > Gammaproteobacteria > Steroidobacterales > Woeseiaceae > IDS-8. The sequence continues at coordinate 19,311 of CAZTAE010000013.1, read as the reverse complement.
CGCGGACCTGCACTGGATCGTGCCGGAGGAGGGCAAGCAGGCGATCGGCATCGACGCGGTGCGCGAGCTCGTGGCCGAACTGAGCCTGACCAGCTACGAGGGCCGGGGCAAGGTCGCGGTCATCGAGCCCGCGAACGCCATGACGGCGAGCGCCGCCAACTCGCTGCTGAAGACGCTCGAGGAACCCCCCGGCGACACCCTGATGGTGCTGATCGTCGACCGCATTGCCGGCCTGCCCGCCACGATCTTCAGCCGCTGCCAGCGCCTGACGATCCCGGTCCCGGTGGAGGAGGTCGGGCTGGGGTGGCTGGAGCGGCTGCAGCCGGCGACGGACTGGCGCCCCGCACTCGGCATTGCCGGCGGCGCACCGCTGGCGGCCATTGACGCCCGCGAGCGGCTGGGCGAAGCGGAGGCGATGACCCGCGCGCTCCGGGAGCTCCTGCAGGGCCGCGGCTCGCCGGTGGCAACAGCGGCGGCGTGGACGAAGTTCGACCCGGGATTCGTCCTCGACTGGCTGGGCCGGCTGGTCCAGCAGGCCATTCACCGCCTGAGCGGCAGCGCGGGCCCGGACGTCGCCGGCGAGATCGGACAATCTGTGTTGCAGCGCATGGACAGGCGAAATCTGTTCTGCTATCTAGACACGATCAACCGGCTGCGTAACCAGCCGGCCGGCTCGTTTAACGTTCAGCTGACGCTCGAGAGCCTGCTGATCGACTGGGCCGACGGGTTGGGGTCCCTGAACGGGCCCTGGAACTTTCGCGAAGGACCGATGCCGGGCGGCGCCGCGCCGCTGGCGGGCGGACGGTAAGACAGTATGACCAAGCCCGGACTGCTGACGCTCACCATCAAGGACAAGAGCGCCCTCTACCTCGCCTACATGCCGTTCGTGGTGAACGGCGGGCTGTTCATACCCACCAACAGCTCCTACCGCCTCGGCGACGAGGTGTTCATGCTGCTGAACCTGATGGGCGAGGAGGAAAAGATTCCGGTTGCCGGAACCGTCATCTGGATGACGCCCAAGGGCGCGCAGGGGAAGCGGACCGCCGGCATCGGTGTCCAGTTCAGCGATCAGGACCAGGGCAACACGCAGAAGAAGATCGAGAACTACCTGGCCGGCGCGCTCGGCGGCGACAAGCCCACCCACACGATGTAGGTCGGGTTACTGCTGGGCCGCGTTGATGCCGCCCCGCAGCACGTAGACCTGGTAACCGCGCTCGCTGAGGATGTAGGCGCCTGCGGAACTGCGGCGGCCGGTGTCGCAGCAGACGACGTACTTCCTCTCCGGATCCAGCGTGTTGATCTTCAGCCGGATGAAGTAGAGCGGAATGTTGACGGCGCCTTCCTGGTGCTGGTTCTCGAACTCGCTCGGAAGGCGCACGTCCAGCCACTGGCCGCCCGCGCGCACGATTTCCTCGGCCTCGCTCTGGCTGACCCAGTCGAGCATCGGCTCGTTCAGCAGGCGCTTGAAGTCGTCCTTGCCGAGGCGCATGACGGCGCCGTCGGTCAGCATGGTGACGGTCGCATTGCGCTTGGCGTCGGAGATGAGCGCCTCCTCGCCGAAGGTGTCGCCGACGTGCAGCTCCGCGAGCTTGATGCCTTCCTTGTTCAGGGGCGTCTCGCGGGTGACCAGGCACTTGCCGCGGGTGAGTACGTAGAAGTAATCACCCTCGGAACCCTGTTTCAGCACGACGTCGCCCGTCTTGTAGTTGATCTGCTGCATCCGCATGAAGATCGCCTGGATGTTGGCGGGCGGGATCTTGTGAAACGCCTTCGTCTGCAGCAGCATCGTCATCCAGTCGTCTCCGCCGACGTCGGAGGCTCCCTTGAGCTCCGAGACTTCGTAGGAGCCCGTCTGGTCCCAGGTCAGCATCACGTCCAGCAGGTCGCTGTCGATCGAGATGTACTGGACACGGTCGCGGGCCCTGGCGGTGACGCGGCGGGGGAACATCGGCGAGACGGGGTTACGCGCGCTCTCGGTGCCACCTTCTATCACATCCTGGATCTGGCCCTGGTCGATCAGCTCGAGGCTGCCCGAAACCACATAGACCGTGCGCTTTTCGGTATCGCCTTCCTTGAACAGAATCTGCTGCGGCGACAGCTCGCGGATCTGCACCTTCCTCGCGAGGGCGGCAAGGTTATCGCGCTTCAGCCCGTCCAGCGGCGAGAAGCTCTTGAGCAGTTGCGTATCAAGCTGCTCGTCCGTCATCATCGATCCAGTCCGTAGCTGATGTTGTCGTTGTGGCGAGCGGGTACCGACGGCACGCGCCGCGAGCGAGAGCTCCAGCCGCACCGCCACGCGAGGCCGCGTATTTCGAGCATCGTGCTAAGCACTTATTCTACCTTCAATTTGTCGGCTTCCGATACCGGCAACATCCAGCAGCGTGAAGCGGTCCACAGTTTGGGCGGCAAGCGGCCGCCGTCGTCCCCGAGCGGCGTGCCGGCCGTTCCGATCCTAAGACAACGCCGACCAGCCCTCGTGCGGCTGAAAGCGCTCGCCGTATTTCTCCTGCAATTGTCGTAATGCCGCGCGAACATCGTCAACGCCCCTGTCCCTGGCGTACTTCAGCGGCCCGCCGCGGAAGGGCGCGAAGCCGGCACCGAAGATGGCGCCCGCGTCGAGCAGGTCGGCGTCAGCGACGACGCCCTCGTGCAGGCAGGCGACCGATTCGTTGAGCATCGGCAGGATCAGGCGATCCTGAAGATCCGGCGCGGGCGTGGCGCCGGCCGCCTCCGGTTTCACGGCCTTGCCTTCCTCCCACGCATAGAATCCCCGGCCGCTCTTCCTCCCGAGGCTGCCGTCGGCGACCATCCCCTCGATCTTCGGCGGAACCGGCCTGTCGTAGGCCGCGCCGAGAACCTTCGACACCTCGAGCATGACGTCGATACCCACGCTGTCGGCAAGCTCGATGGGGCCGACGGGCATGCCGAAATCCTCGGCCGTCCGGTCGATGACAGGCAGCTCCACGCCCGACTCGGCCAGCTTCATCGCCTCCGCCATATAGGGCGCGAGTATCCGGTTCACCACGAAACCGGGCGAGCTCATGCACTCGAGCGGATACTTGCCGATTTTCCCGACGAAGGCGAGGGCGGCGTCCACGACTTCCTGTGCGGTATCGGGAGAGCGCACGACCTCGACCAGCGGGAGCCTGGCGACGGGGTTGAAGAAGTGCAGGCCGACAAAGCGCTGCGGCCTGTCCAGCGCCGTTCGCAGATCCTCGAGGCGAATGCTCGACGTGTTCGTGGCGAGAATCGCTTCCTCCTTCATCGCCGCCTGCAGCTTGCGGTACAGCTCCTGCTTGGCCTCCAGGTTCTCGAATATCGCCTCCACGATCAGATCGGCTTCGGGGGCGCCCTCGCCGCCGGCGTCCGCCCTGAGCCGCTCGACGGCGGCGGCCCGCTCCCGATCGTCGCGGATCCGCTTCTCGAACAGCCTGGCCGCCCGTTCGATGGCCGGCCGGATGTATTCCGGGCCGCGATCCTCGAGCGTCACCTCCAACCCCCGCAGTGCGCACCACGCGGCGATGTCGCCGCCCATGACGCCCGCGCCGACCACGTGCACGCGCCGGATGCTGCTCGCGCTCTTGCCGCCCTGTGACTTCAGCCGGTTCTGGAGGAAGAACACGCGGACCAGATTCCTCGACGTGCTGCCGCACATCAACCTGGCGATGGAGCGCGCCTCCGCCTCGTAGCCCTCGCTTTCCGAGGCGCCGTGCCGCTCCCAGAGATCGACGATTGCGTACGGGGCCGGGTAGTGGTCGCGTCGTGCGCGGCCCGCGACCTGCTTCCTGAGCAAGCGCGCGAGGAAGGGCCTCGCCGGCGCCAGGTTCAGCAGGCGGTCCGCCAGCGGCGCGCGGGCCGGCGGCGGCGATGCGGCGATGAGCTCGCGCGCCGCCTGCTTCCAGTTGTCCGGCGCGGCAATGCGGTCGATCAGGTTCTGCCGCTTGGCCTTTGCCGGCGTGACGGGCTTGCCGGTCAGCATGAGCTGCATGGCCGCCCGCACGCCGCCGATGCGCACCGAGCGCACGGTGCCGCCGAATCCCGGGTGGATGCCGAGTTGCACCTCCGGCAGGCCGAGTATCGGCTTGTCGTTCTGCAACACGAGCCGGTAGCGGCAGGCGAGCGCCAGCTCGAAGCCCCCGCCCAATGCGAAGCCGTCGATGGCCGCCACGGTCGGGCAGCGCAGGGAGGCGACCTGCTGGATGACCTGCTGGCCCAGGCGAATCAGCGAATACGCCTGCTCCTCGTCCTCGATACGGGTGAACTCGTTGATGTCGGCGCCCATGATGAAGCCGTTGCGCTTGGCGGAATGGATCACCACGCCGCGGGGCAGATCCTTTCGCAGCCCCTCGAGAACGCCGCCGAGCTCCTGCAGCACCGGGGCGGAAAGCACGTTGGTACTGCTGTCGGCCTTGTCCAGGCAAAGCCAGAGGATGCCGCTGCCGTCGATTTCCGTGCGCCAGTGGGCCGGATCGGCCGCCGGTTGCTCGTTCGTAATCGTCATGATCCCTCCGCTTAGCCGTGCCCGCCCACTATAGCAGCGCTCGCCGGGCGGTTACGCCACCTCGAAATCGCAGATGAGCGGCAGATGATCGGACAGACGGACGTTCGGCACGTCGAAGCCGGTGACCCGGATGCCGTCCTGGTAGAGGATGAAGTCCAGTTCCTTTCGGGGGGCGCGGCTGGGATACGACGGGACGTGCTTCTCGTTGGCGCTCCTCAAACCCGCCGCGCGCATGAAGAGGTAGATCTCGTTCTCTCCCCAGAACGTATTGAAGTCGCCCGCGACCACCACCGGCTTCCTGGTCACGGTGACGAGATCGTACAGCTTGCGGAGCTGCAGATGCCGGTGGCGGTACTTCAGGGACAGGTGCACGAGGAAGATCGCGAAGTCCTCGAGCTCGAGCTCGATGATCAGGCGCTTGATGCCGGTATCGAAATAATGAAAGGTCTCGCCGTGCACGCCCGGAGACGCCAGGAACGCGTTGCCCTGCTTGCGGATGATCGGCAGCAGCTGGTTGATGGATTTCTCACCGTACTTGATCTCGTAGGAGGAATTGAGGCCGAGATCGGCTGCGATCTTCTCCGCCTGGTTGACCCGCCGGCTGCGGATGGATCCGGTGTCGACCTCGATCAGACCGACGACGTCCGGCTTCACCTTGCGTATGAACCCGGTGATCTCCGGCAACACGGTCTGGTTGCCCAGGAGATAGCCGGCGCCGGGCAGCGGCATGTGCATCGATGCACCTCCGCCGACCGCATAGCGAATGTTCCAGAGGAGGAAACGCACGTGTGGCCGATCAGTCCCTGTAGCGATCCGCCGGCGGTTCCGTTGCCGGTCGGTTCGCCTGCATCAAAGCTGCAATCTTACACTGCTGCCGGCTATCGTTCGCAGCGAACCGCCAGGTGGTCAGTGCCGGCCGGGATTCGCTACAATGTTCGCACAGCCGCCAAGGGAGCCGGCAATGTACGAGAACAACCCGATCCGCGTGTTCGTGACCCACACGTTCGCCGAGGACGAGGACTATCTCAGGTTCTTCGAGTTTCTCGAAGGCGTCGACCGGTTCTTCTACATCAATTGCAGCAAGCCCCTGAACGTCCCGGAGAAGGGCGGCATGGACGCCATCAAGGACGAACTGATCAGTCAGATCAAGGAGAGCGAGGCCATCGTCGTGCTGGCCAGCCACTACATCGACAACGCCGAGCTCGTGCGCTTTCAGATGGACGTGGCCGATGCGAACGAGAAGCCGATGATCGCCGTCCGGCCGTTCGGCGGCGTGGCGGAGACGCCGAAGGACCTGCTGGAGCGGGTCAACGAGCACATCGAGTGGAACTCCCGCGAGATGGCGGATGCGCTGCGGCGTCAGGCCCGGCTCGAGGACACGTCGCGCTGGGATGTGATCGACTTTCCCTAGCGAAATTCTCGCCTCTTTCTGAGGACTTGACAGAGGTTTTTAAGGTAATTTCACCAGAAGCGCCGCCCCGGCGCGGGGTCGCCCATGGCGGATGAAAGCCCGCTCGTCATTGCCCACCGCGGCGCGTCCGCATACCTGCCCGAGCACACGCTGGAAGCGAAGGCGCTCGCTTTCGGCATGGGCGCGGACTTCCTGGAGCAGGACGTCGTGGCCACACGCGACGACCGCCTGGTGGTGCTGCACGACCTCCACCTCGAGCGCGTAACGGACGTCGCGGCGCGTTATCCCGCGCGGCACCGGGACGACGGACGCTGGTACGTGCGCGATTTCGATCTCGACGAACTGCTGACGCTCGGCGTGCACGAGCGCCGCCGCGCGAACGGCAGGGATCCGGTCTGGCCGGGGCGCTTCCCGACGGCGGCGGGCCGCTTCCGGATCGCGACGCTCGACGCCGAGCTCGAAATGATCCGCGGCCTCTGGGCCTCCACCGGCAGCCGCCCGGGCATCTACCCCGAAATCAAGGAGCCGGCCTGGCACCGGGCGGAGGGCGTCGACCTGACGGTGCTGCTGCTGGAGACACTGGAAGCGCACGGCTTCAGCCGCCGGGACGACCCGGCTTACCTGCAGTGTTTCGACGCCGACGAGCTGCGGCGGGTGCGCCAGGAGCTCGGCTGCGAACTGAAACTGGTGCAGCTTCTGGGGGATGCGCAGCGCGGACGGCTGCCGGACGTGACCACCGCGGAGGGGCTGCAGGAAGTGGCTGCGTGGGCGGACGGCATCGGGCCCGCGCTCGACATGCTGTACACGCTGGCCGACATCGACGGACAGCCGGTGTCGACCGGACTGGTGCGACGCGCCCGCGATGCCGGACTCGTCGTGCACCCGTATACTTTTCGGGCGGACGCGCTGCCCCGGGGCTTCGGGTCCTTCGAGGAACTGGTGGGCTGGTTCACCGAGACGCTGGGCGTGGACGGGCTGTTCACGGACTTTCCCGACCGGGTGCGTCGCGCCGTGTTGCGCGAATCGCGGCCGCCGGGCTGAGTGCGCCGAATTATGTCAACCCGGCGGCCCGCGCGGTACGGCCGATTCGCCGTTTCTCCGCGTCCGGAGTGAGAACCGCGTCCTTCTGCCGGCCGGAAAAGCGCATAATCTTCACCTGTGCCCGGTGAGTTGCGCGGAACCCGATGTTCGAGGAGCTTCCTCAGAGAGAACTGTTGACGGCAGGCGGCGCGTTCGTCGTCGGCTGGGTGCTGGCGAAGCTCGGCAGCTTCGCGAAGGCCCGGGCCAGGGCGGCGAAGCGCGACCCCCGCGACGACCGGATACGCTCGCTCGACGCGGAGCTGAGAATCGCCCAGTCCGGCAACGAGAAGCTCAAGTCTCAGCTCGAGGATCACAAGAAGGACCTGGCGGAGGCGCGCAAGGCCGTCGCCACGAAAAAGGACGCCGCCGGCGAGCAGGAAGCCGCCATGGAGCGGCTGCGCGAGGATCTGAAGGACTCGGTGAAGAAGACGCGCGAGCTGCGTGCGGAGCTGACGGACCGTGCAGAGGAAGCCGTCCGCCTCGAGATTCGCGTACGCGAGCTCGAAACGGAGCTCTCGGTCGCGCAGTCCTCGCCGAGCCTCATGGCCAGCAGCCTGCTCGGCTACGGCGCCGACGAGGGCGAGAACGAAGCGCCGGAGACCGCGGGCAAGAGCCGCGCGGCTCGATAGCCCCGACCGAACTCCGTCCCCGGCGCCGTGTCGGAGGCAGAGGGCATCGTCCTTGCTCCCGCGCAGAGCACCCGGCAGGACAGAAGACCCCGGCAATCAACCGGGACTGAAACGTCGCATGAAATCCCCGAAGATCCCTGGAACGCTCGCGCTGTCGCTGTGGATCGCGGCGGCCTGCAGCGAGCCTGCGCCCGTGGAGATTCCCTTCGCCGTCCGTTTCGGGGAGAGCGAGATCGCCTGCGGCCGGGAAGCGGAGGGGCTCGCCCTCACCGACCTGCGCTTTTACGTGCACGACCTGCGCCTCGTCGACGGTGACGGACGTGAAAGAACCCTCCAGCTGGCTTCCCGGCCGGTGTGGCAGGGATCGCAGGTCGCGATGCTGGACCTGGAAGACGGCAGCGACTCGTGCAGCAACGGGACCGGGCAGCGCAACGCCGTCGTCCGCGGCGCGGCCCGCGGCGGGGACCACGTCGGCCTGCGGTTTCGGCTCGGCGTACCCGAGACGCTCAACCACGAGAACCCCCTGCTTGCGGAGGCGCCGCTCGACGACGCCGCTATGCACTGGCACTGGAAATCCGGCTACAAGTTCCTGCGCGCCGGTGTTGCCGGCAGCACGGACGGCTACTGGCTGCATCTCGGCAGCGCCCGTTGCGAAGGGACGATACACGACATCAGGGGTTGCCGTTCCCCCAACCGGCCGGAGGTGGATCTGCCGGGATACGTCCCGGGGGAGCACGTGGTGGTCCTCGACCTGCGCGAGCTTTTCGCCGGCGTCGATCTCTCGGACGGGGCGCCGTCGGACTGCTCGTCCGGGCCGGCCGAAGCCGCGTGCGCCGGCCCGTTGCGGGCGCTGGGGCTGGACGGGGAGGGCGCGACGGCCGGTCCGCCGGTGTTCCGCCTGGAGCGCCGCTGATGCGCCGAGGCGGTATCGCAATCTGTCTGGCCGCCGTCCTCGGCGTCGCGTTCGTCGCGGTCGCGCTGCGGGATCCGGGCTACCGATGGGACCTGCCCGCGGACGTGCCGCTGCCGCCGATCCCGGCCGACAACCCGATGAGCGAGCAGAAAGTCGAGCTCGGCCGCCGGCTCTTCTACGACACGCGCCTTTCCGTCAACGGGACGACCGCCTGCGCAACCTGCCATCGCCAGGAACTCGCCTTCACCGACGGCCGGGCGCGCTCGGTGGGCGCGACCGGCGAACTGCATCCGCGCGGCGCCATGTCGCTGGTCAACGCCGCCTGGACCAGCCGTTTCACCTGGGCCAATCATCTCCTCGACGGGCTCGAAACGCAGGCGCTCGTGCCGATGTTCGGTGAGGAACCGGTGGAAATGGGCATGGGTGGCCGCCAGGCGCAAATACTCGACCTGATTCGCACCGGCGATGTGTATCGCGAGGCATTTCCGGCGGCGTTCCCCTCCGACCGCGATCCGTACTCGGTGCTCAACGTCGTGCGCGCGATCTCGACCTTCGTCCGCAGCATCGCCTCGTTCGATTCGCCTTACGACCGCTACCTGCGCGGCGACACGGAAGCCCTGCAACCGGCGCAGGTACGTGGCATGGAACTGTTCTTCTCCGAGCGTCTGGAGTGTTTTCACTGCCACGGCGGCTTCACGTTTACCGACAGCAGCACCCACGCCGATGCCGTGGTGGCGCGCTTCGGGTTTCACAACACCGGGCTCTACAACATCGGCGGCACCGGCGACTACCCGCCCGACAACACCGGGTTGTACGACCACACCGGGGAGCGCCGGGACATGGGCCGTTTCCGGGCGCCAACCCTGAGGAACGTCGCCGTGACCGCACCGTACATGCACGACGGCAGCATGGCCACGCTCTCCGAGGTGATCGATCACTACGCAAGGGGCGGACGAAACGTCGCCGAAGGCCCTTACGCGGGCGACGGCAGCCGGAACCCGTACAAGTCGGAGTTCGTCATGGGCTTCGACCTGACGGAACGGGAGAAGGCGGACCTCCTGGCGTTTCTCGACGCGTTGACGGACGAGCCTGTGCTGCAGGATTCGCGATATGCCGATCCCTTTCAGTAGCGGCAGCGGCGTGCGCGCTGGCTGCCCGGCCGGGATTGATGTAGATTGCCACTTCGCGCACTGGAACGACGGATAACCGCATGTCCGGAATGGCGAACGTGGAGAAAGACGTAAAGCATGCCCTGCCGAGATCGGGGCGCGCTCTCTGTCTGCTGCTCTTCGCGCTCGCGTGGTTCCAGCTCTCCTACGCGAGTCATCAGTTCGAGCACGTTGCCGGAGACCTTACCGGCGCCTGCGTGGTGTGCACGCAGATGGAGCGGCTGGACGCCGCCGCTTTGCACGAGTCCGCAGAAGCTCCCGCCGGCGCGGTCGCGCCCGCAGCCGTTACAGGCCGGGACGGCATCGTCCCGGCGGTCCCCGTCCGTCGCTACGAGTCCCGAGCCCCACCCGTTACCTGATCGATCTGCCAACCGCGACACGCGTCGCATGCTCGTCCGGAAGCGATTCCGGACTTCTCGGGTACAGATGATCGGGTCTTATGCCATGAACCAGAAAAGACGACTCCCCGCGCGGGTGCTTGCACCGGCGCTGGGCGTTTCCTGTTGGGTGCTCGTTCCTCCGCTGCACGCCCAGCAGGAGGTGATCGAAGACAGCCATCACCAGATCGATGAAGTGACGGTTACAGCGACGCCGCTCGCGCGCACGGTCGAGCAGCTGGCGCAGCCGACGACGGTCCTCGAGGGCGAGGACCTGACACTCAAGCAGGCGGCGAGCATCGGTGAAACCGTGGCTGGGGAGCTCGGCGTCAGCTCCACCTACTTCGGTCCCGCCTCGTCCCGGCCGGTCATTCGCGGGCAGTTCGGCGAACGCGTGCGCGTGCTGTCGAACGGCCTCGATTCCATGGACGCGTCCGCCCTCAGCGAGGATCACCAGGTGAGCGTGGAGGGGATCCTGGCCGACCGGATCGAGATCGTTCGCGGTCCGGCGACGTTGCTCTACGGCAGCGGTGCGGCCGGCGGTCTCGTCAACGTGGTCGACAACCGGATTATCGAGAGCAGCCTCGAGGAGCCTTTCTCAGGCGCCGTCGCCCTCGGCGGCGAATCGGCCGTCGGCAAGCGGAACGCAGCCGGGCGTGTCGCTTTCGGGACACCGGACATCGGCGTGCATCTCGATTATTTCCGGCGCGAAACGGACGATGTCGAGATTCCCGGGTTCGCCGAATCCGCCATCCTCCGGGCCGCCGAGGAAGAGGAGGGCGACGAGGAAGAAGAGGCCTTCGGCGTCGTCGAGAACACCGACAGCGAGGCGGACGGTGGCGCGCTCGGCGTGTCGTGGACCGGCGACCGCGGCTTCCTCGGCATGAGCTACAGCGTCTTCGACAGCAACTACGGCATTCCCGGTCATCACCACCACGAGGAGGAGGGCGAAGAAGAGCACGAGGAAGAACATGAGGAGGAGCCCGTTCGCGTCGACCTGGAGCAGCGCCGCGTCGACGTGAGGGGCGAGTACCAGCTGGACGGGCTCATCCAGCTGATGAAACTCCGGCTGGCGCGCAACGACTACGAGCACCGGGAGCTGGAAGGCGCCGAGGTCGGCACGTTCTTCGACACGCGCGGCACCGATGCCCGGCTTGAGTTCCGTCATGCCGACATCGGCCGGATGGAAGGCGCATTCGGCCTGCAGTTCAAGCGCACCGACTTCGATGCCGTCGGCGAGGAGGCCTTCGTGCCGCCGTCCGATACGCGACAGACGAGCCTCTTCCTGTTCGAGGAGTATCCGCTGACGGACGAATGGACGGTGCAGGGCAGCGCCCGCGCCGAGCGCCAGACGATCGAGACCGGCGCCTTTCCCGGCGACTACAGCGATACCGCGTTCGGCGCATCGATCGGCGCGATCTGGTCGTTTGCCCGCGACATGAGCCTCTCGTTCAACTATGCATTGACGGAGCGGCACCCGAACTCGACCGAGCTGTTCGCGGACGGCCCCCATCTCGCCGTGAGCCGATACGAGCGCGGATCGGTCGTGCTCGGCGAAGGCTTTCTCGACAAGGAGCTGTCGTCCAACCTCGACGTGACGTGGCGGGGCCGGCGCGACGGGCTCGAATGGACGCTCACCGGCTTCATCAACAATGTGAGCGATTACATCCTGCTGGCGCCGGCCGGAACGACGCTCAATGAGCTGCCGGTGTTCGACTATGTGCACGCCGATGTCGAGTTGTACGGGTTCGAGGCGGAAGCCCGCATCGAATTGCTCGACAACGGGACCGGTCACATGCACGCGCGGTTGTTCAGCGACTATGTCTACGGGGAACAGAAGGGCAGCGGCGAATATCTGCCGCGCCTGCCCCCGCTGCGCTATGGCGCCGGCGTGCACTATGTGCTCGACCGACTGTCCGCGAGCGTCGAAGCCGTATTCCGTGACGACCAGGACAAGACGGCGCCGAACGAGCTGCCTACTGACGACTACCTGTTGCTCAGCGCGGACCTGTCGTACACGCTGGAGCAGCAGGGTCTGTTCCTGTTCCTGCGCGGCACCAATCTGACCGACGAAGACGCCCGCCAGCATTCGTCGCCGCTGAAGGATACGGTCCCGCTGCCGGGCCGTTCCGTGCACGTGGGCCTGCGCTACGAGTTCTGACTCGACGGCGACCGTCGTGCCGCCGGGTGTTGCCGCGCGTGGAGGGATGCGCTTTTAGTTGGCCGCGCTAATCCCGGCCAGTTCAGTCAGAAGCGGTAGCGGAGGCCCAGGTGGACGCTTTCTTCGAGCTCGGCCTTTCCGGTCAGCAGATCGATTTCGAACAGGCGGTAGCCGCCGAAGCCCGTGACGCGATCGGTGAGCGGCAGCTCGAGCCGCCCGACGACGTCCCACAGGTTGTCGGCGGAACCGAAGGTGAGGATGTCGGGGGCGTAGGCGGCGCGCCCGACCGCCGTCAGCTCCGGGTTACGCAGGAGCTGCAATCGGGCTTCCGCGCCCAGGGCGATGGAGAAGATGTCATTGTTCTCGGTGCTGAGGAGCGCGGCATAGGCAACCGGCCCGACCAGGACGGTGAGGTCCCTGAAGCCGATCTGATTCGCTTCCACGTAATAGTTCGAGCTGGCGACGAGATCTCGGGCTTCGTTCAGGAAGAAGCCGAAGCCGAGCTCCCCGCCGTCGGCGCCGGGCGGCGGAATCATGTAACGCAGCTGCAACGATTCCTCGGCGACGGCGAGCTCTGCGGCCGGAAGCTCCGCGCGTGATCCCTGAGCCAAGGCTTCTTCGGTGGTCCACGAGAGAAGGAAAACGACAGCCATGGCCGACAAGCCGAAGGACGGGTAGTGCATAGGACGCGCTCCTGGGATGGGACGGAACAGGTTTCGCGCCGCGCGCGGCGCCTGCCGCACGGGCGATGGCTCCTTACCCTTGCAAGGCGCGTGCCAGCCCGTCGGCGCCGGCTGCGCGTCGGTCCGGAGGCGATTCCGGAGCACTACAGCCGGGTGGAGGCTTCACGGAGCAGGCCGCTCGACGAGCGTTCCCGGCGGCCAGAGGCCCGAGGACGCACAATCGGGAATCGCTTCTGGTAAGAATTACCGCCCGGATCAGCGCCGAACCTACACAAGATTCCGCGGGATCTGCTCGTCCCAGCTTCTGGCGAAGATGCGCTGGTCGCCGATCCAGGCATCCAGATCGGCGAAGATGTAGAAAGAGCCGGCGTCACAGTGCATGACGGTGCGTGCACGGAACGAGGGCTCCCACCGGCCCCGCTTCCAGCTTCGGGTGCGCAGCGTTTCTCCCGAAACCGAGTCGAAACGGTCCCGCTCGTAGGTGTAGCGTTCGCGGACGAAGTTCGTGCAAGTCAGGTCGATGTCCTCGAGGCGAACGACACCGTCATCCTTGAGGACCTCGAGCATGGAGTGCGCGGTGCCGAGATCCCGCTCCAGCCTCCATCGCGATTCACCGGTCCTGAGCGTCGAGCAGGCGATGCCTGGCGCCTCCACCGGTGCTTCGAAGTGGATCTCCGGGTCCTCCGGGCGCCGCGGGCGGACCGGCAGATGAAGGCGCGAGTCGCCGGTCTCGACGGTCAGGCAAACGGGTTCGGGAGGAGGCCAGGCGAGCGGCCAGAGTGACGTGGAAAGCGACAGCCGAAGTCGGTTGCCCGCGGGAAAGGCGTGCGCACAGTCGTTCAGGTTGACGCGTACCCGATAGGCGGTGCCCGGGTCCAGCGGCTCCGGATGCTCGTGGCTGTGGCGGTGCGTGAGATTGAGAAGTCCGTAAGTGACCCGCGTGGCTTTCCCGTCGGGAGCAACGTCGGACAGCCGAAGGGCCACCATGGCGACGGGACGGTCCGCCCGGACAACCAGCTCTGCGTACGGTTGCCCCAGAATCTCCAGACGCTGCTCCAGCGGAACGCTTTGCCAGAAGAGGGAACCGCCGTCTTCCTCGCGCTGATCCGCGGGCAAGTCGGGAGGGGCGCTGTACGAGCACCACTTGCCGGCGAACTGCCCGACGCTGAGCGGCGACTGGACGCTGACCGCGCGCCCGTCTTCCGGATGGGCTCGGTAGTCCGCCTGGGGCACCAGACGGTCGCCGCGGGCCAGGCTCCAGCCAACGTCCTCCGTGCCGGGCGAGGGCCAGTCCGGCTCGCCGACCCAGCGGCCGGGGCGCTCGTCGTAAAACGGAGCCGGCGGCACGCTGTCCTGCATCCACACGCGAAGTTTCGGCTCCTGCATGATGCCGGTGTCCCGGCCCTTGAGCCAGTAATCCCACCAGCGCAGACACTCCTGCAGGAAGCCGATCGCCGGCCCCGGTACGCCCTGGTGCGGGTACTTGTGGCTCCACGGCCCGACCAGCCCCATGGCGGGTGATTTCAGGCCGCGGAGCAGGCGAAAGACGGCGTTCGAATATCCGTCGGCCCATCCGCTGACGGCCATCACCGGCGCTTCGATGGCGGAGAAGTCCTCGCAGACGGAGCCGTGTTTCCAGAATTCGTCGCGGGTCTGGTGCTCGAGCCAGTTGAGGACCCACAGGCCGCTCTCCTCGAGGCGCTCCAGCCACATCTGTTTCCACGCTTCCCCCACCAGGTCGGGGTCCGGTGGCGACGCGTTGTAGGCGAACATCGTCGACGCCCAGGAAAGGTTGTCCCCGAGCAGGCATCCTCCCATGTAGTGGACGTCGTCGGCGTAGCGGTCGTCGGTTGAAGCGACGCTGACGACCGCCCTGAGCTCCGGCGGTCGTCGGGCCGCGATCTGGAGTCCGTTGAAGCCGCCCCACGAAATGCCGAACATGCCGATGTTTCCATCGCACCATGGCTGTTCGGCTATCCACTTCAGGACGTAAAGCCCGTCGTCCTGTTCCTGCTCGATGTATTCGTCATGGAGGACACCCTCCGAGTCGCCGCTTCCCCGCATGTCGACGCGGACGCAGGCATAGCCGTTTCCGGCAAACCAGCGGTGGTTCCTGGCATCGCGGTCGGCGGTAAAGTCGCGCTTGCGGTAGGGGATGAACTCGAGGATAGCCGGTACCGGATGCTGCCCGGCGTCCACCGGCATCCAGATCCGTGCGGCCAGTCTTACCCCGTCGGGCATCTCGATCAGGGTGTGCTCGATCTCCCGGATCTCGTATGGCAAATCTTCATCGGTCGTCATGCGCTCGGGATGTTCGGAGCTTATCCGCGGGCCGATCTCACTGGATCTCGAACGGGAGTTGCCGGGTAATCCCTTCGTATTTGTGAATCAGCTCCTCACGGGAATCGGCACCCAGGAAAAGGATCGCAAGGGCATAGCTGTAGCTGTCCTGCTCCCACAGGTCGGAGAGTCGCTTTCCTTCTTCTGCCTCGATGTCGATCAGGGTGTGCGGGTGCTCCTTGCGGATCGCCGCTATCGTCTCCTGCTCCGGGACACGGCGCACCAGACCGTCTTCGAACCGGCGATAGTAGAACTTGGCAGCGTAGGAGAACTCTCCCTGCCTGGAAGGAAAGTCCGGGTCCTCATCGAGCGCGAGCTCCACGATCAGGCCTTCGTCGGATTTCCCGTCGACCTTGTTGAACACATCGCTGTGAGACTGGGAGATCCGTGGGTTGATTTCCAGAATGCTGATCCTGTCATTCTTGCTGTCGTAGAAGAATTCTATGTTGAACGCACTGTCATCCAGGCCGAGGTGCTTCATCAGTCGTCGTGAAACATCCGCCATGCGCTCGCAGACTCCTTCGTCCAGCGCCGACGGATACTCGTAGCGGAAGAAGGAGGAGCTGTCGGGATAGTTGATGGAGTCCACGACGCCGTAGACCGTTGCCTCTCCCTTGCGTACGTAGCCCGTAGTGGTGTGCTGCGATCCCTCGAGAATGGCTTCCGCAATGCAGTGGTGGCCGTCGATGGCCTGTATCGAATCCGGCAGGTCCGCGTATCCCAGAATCTCGTTGAAAGGTTCCGCGATGATGCCGATATCTTCCCGTATGTGTTTGAGTGCCTCGGCGTAATCCGCTTGCGATTTGATATGAAAGCCGAGCATCGAGTCAGTGGCTTTCACCGGCTTAAGCCAGAACGGCGGCTCCACCTCCAGGGCATCGAAGGCCGGCGCATCGAAGGGATTCACCGAACAAAAAGCCGGAACGGCCTTGGGAGCCACTTCCCGCTGAACGCACCGCGACCAGTACTTGTGCTCGCACTTGAGTGTGCTCTCGAGGCTCGGCCCCGGCAGCTCGAACCGGGACGTCAGAATCGCCAGCAGCGAGGTAGCGGGAAAATCCCACCAGGTGATGAGGGCGTCCGCAGGATCCTCCGCCGATTTGAGCCGCTCCTCCGCCAGCGACAGCGTGTCCCCGAACGGGACGTCGCCATAGCTTTTCAGCTCGGTATCGGAGAGGAGCTCGCACACGCGGTAACGCTCGGCACCCGGCAGCGCCTCGAGCTGCTGCCGGTTGAAGGCGTCGAGCCCGATGACGTAAACGTTCTTCCGATTGGGGGCAGGCATGAATTCATGGTATGGCGCCAGGCTGCACCTCGCAACCTCGCCGGCGAGTCCTGCCCGATGACCTGCCACAGCTCCCTTGAGACGCAGGCGAAAAGTTCCCGGAAGAACGCTCCATCGGAGCGGCAATGCGTCCGCCGGGAGGAACGGGGGGAGGGTAGACGAGGGACGGCCTCGCCGGCTCCGCGCACTCTTGTAGACGAATTTCTCGCGCGGGCTACTTCTCTTGCGCTGACCACTTAGCTTGAAGCTAAGGTGCGGGAACCACGGAGAAAAACCTTTTATACTGATTCAGTAGCTTACGCTGTCTTTTATGTGATCACGTCAACTCACAGAGAAAAATTCCGGTACCCAACCCTCGCGCTGCGCTGATGAAGGCAATCGTCCAAGCCAAGTACGGTTCCCCAGACGATGTTCTACAACTCCGGGAAATCGACAAGCCAGTGGTCGGGGATGATGAGGTGGGCGTGCGAGTTCACGCGGCCTCCGTTCATCCCGATGTGTGGCATGTCGTGACGGGCCGCCCCTACGTCCTACGCCTGATGGGGGCCGGCGTGCTGAAGCCAAAGAACCCGATACCTGGAACGGATGTAGCGGGATACGTTGAGTCGGTCGGTAAGGACGTCACGCAGTTCAAGCCCGGCGACAAGGTATTCGGCGAGAGCCACAGGGGGCACCAATGGCTGAACGGCGGTGCGTATGCCGAGTATGCGGCCGTTCCACAGAACACGCTGGCCCTCAAGCCCAACAATATTACATTCAAACAGGCCGCGGCCGTCCCCACCTCCGGATTCATCGCCCTGCACAATCTTCAGATCGGGGGACAGATCCAGCCGGGGCAGAGTGTGTTGATCAACGGAGCTGGCGGTGGCGTGGGCACTATAGCCGTGCAGCTCGCCAAGGCATACGGCGCGCGTGTGACTGGCGTCGACAGCGCGAACAAACTGGAAATGGTTCGCTCGCTCGGCGCAGACCACGTCATCGACTATACCCAAGAAGACTTCACCCAGCTTGGTGTGCGCTACGATCTCATCTTCGATGTTGCATCGAACCTGTCGCTGTCAAACTGCAAACGCGCGCTCGCCACCACGGGAACTTACGTCCTCATCGGCCACGATCATTTCGGACATGTGGGCAGTCGCACCTTCGGAAATCTTCCTCACTTTTTCAAACACGTTGCGCTTTCACCGTTCGTCGGTCAGCTGCCGGGCATGATGAGCGGTTCCATGCCTGACAAGAAAGAGACAATGGTCGTCCTGAAGGGGTTTCTCGAAGCAGGGAGGATCACACCCGTCATCGACAGAGCCTACCCGCTGAGCGACGTCACCGAAGCGATCCGCCACTTCCAAGCGGGAAGTACTCGAGGAAAAATCGTCATCACTCCATAGGAGCTCGTGCACCCGCGGGCGGGACTTCGCGCTACAAGATGGCGACGACTGTCGGGCCAACAAAATCCGGTAAGGCGGGCTCTTTAGCTTCAATTGGGCAAGCCCTCGGAAATCCGCAGGTCCGCCTCGAGACGGCACGCCCGCCCAACAGGCGACTTGTCCGCCGATAGATTGGCGAGATCTCGTGCCAAGGGGTCTGGGTTTTGAAACACAACCCATGATTTAACATAATAACCATTATACGCATATGGCATGGTTCGGGCTTAGGAGACCCCCGACCATGCGAAAGACCAAGAAACGGCTGAAACCAGCCAGCCAGGCACAAACAAAGCCAGTAAGGCGCGCGCCGCCTGAGCGCGCCCAAACCGTACTATGCCTGGAGGAAACTTGGCCCGAGCGTTCCGCATCAGAAGAAGGAACCGGTAGAGACGGATGCGGCACGAAGTGGGTATGAGATAAGGGGACAGGCGTCTCCTAGCGCAGACCCGGCACCCCACGCTCGTTGTAATCGCCACGATTGCGCGAGGTGGGTCGCTTGTCGGATTCGTCACTCAAGGGCTTCTATCATCGCTCGGACGCGAGACTATGCTCCGTCGAGGACACCCGACAGCGGCAATCGCTTCCTAGCACCGTTTTCCGTGGATATCCTGCCGAACTTGTCGCCGAACTCTGCGGCGTTTCAGTTGACACCGCCAAGCGGTGGAAATCCGGGGAATGTGCGCCGTCCCGCCCTGCCCTGCGTCTTTTTGAACTGCACCGCAAGTACAAGATTTTGTCGTCGCCAGCATGGGATGGCTGGGAGATTAAGGGCGGCGTGTTGGTCGATCCCGAAGGCAACGAGACGACGCAAGGTCAGCTGCGAGCCTACTACTTCGTGTACCAGCTCGTGGCGGAGCTGGCGAAGGATTCGCCGGAAGCGTGGGAGCGCCTGCAGGAATTGCAGCGACTGGCGGCCGGCTGATGGTCCAGAGCATCTGATTCGATGCGGCTTCGGGGCCTACGGCGAGGTACCGGAGTAAACCGACCGCCTGAGATCGCATCTGCCGCACGATCTCGATTCACCCTTACCGAAGGGACCCCCTTTCCCTGCCGAACAAACGGCCGTACGCCGGCCGACGAGGAACCTTGGCCGCCAGGATCGCGGCGCCGTTGGAAGCTGAACGCGGCAGCGCCGAACGCGCCCTCAAATCTGCCGGACGCTCGTGAGCTGGCCTTCCACCTGTACGTCGGAAAACGAACATCTCGGGCACGGTAGGCCGCCCCGGCCGCGGAACCGAGCGGAGCGAGGACCGCGGCCGGAGCGGCCGCCCGGGGCTCATGGTACTCGGCTCCAAGTACCAAATGGACGGATCTCAAGGGTTAGCCGTTTGGTCGCTG
>CAZTAE010000012.1:0-28961 GCA_964611535.1 uncultured Woeseiaceae bacterium | reverse complement strand
AAGCCGCGCTGGGATTGCTGAAGAGCAGCGCGATATGGATCTGCGTCGCCCCGGCGAGGCTGCGCGCCGCTTCGTTCGGCGCATAGCCGAGCTCGGCTATCGCCGCGTTGACGGCGGCACGGGTCTGTTCGCGGACGTTGGCTTCGTTGTTGATGACCCGGGAGACGGTCATCGGCGAGACCCCGGCGTGCCTGGCCACGTCGCTGATCGTCGGTGCGCTGCGCCGCCTGCGCGGCCTTCTTTTTGTTTGCTCGTTCACGGGGCGCCCCGATACTGTAGTGTCAACCGCAGAGTATAGCGCCCGACAAGCGCCTCTCGTGGTTGCGCGTCCGCCGAGCCGGTCACCGGCTCCGCATGATGTAGTCGTTGACCAGGTTCTCCAGCCATTCCTGCCTGCCGCTCCTCTGCTCCGGCTCCCCGTTCTCCAGAGCGTAGGCCCGCAGGTCCGCGAGCGTCATCTTGCCGGCCTCGAAGTCCCGGCCTCTTCCCTCGTCGAAGCTCGCGTAGCGCGACTTGCGGAACTCGGGCAGGGACGAGTTCTCCAGGATGTCATGCGCAATGATCAGGCCGCGGGCGAAGGTGTCCATGCCCCCGATGTGCGCGATGAACATGTCCTCGAGATCGGTGGACTCGCGGCGTCTCTTCGCGTCGAAGTTGAGTCCCCCCGTCTTGAAGCCCCCGTCCGCCAGCACGACCATCATCGCCTGCACGGCGTCGTAGAGATCGGTGGGGAACTGGTCGGTGTCCCAGCCGTTCTGGGGATTGCCGCGGTTTGCATCGATGGAGCCGAGCAACCCGGCATCGGCGCACATCTGCAGCTCGTGCGCGAAGGAATGACCGGCCAGCGTCGCGTGGTTGGCCTCGACGTTGACCTTGAAGTCGCCGTCCAGCCCGTAGTGGCGCAGGAAGCCGATCACGGTCTGGGCGTCGGCGTCGTATTGGTGGTACATCGGCTCCATCGGCTTCGGTTCGATCAGGAAGGTCCCCTTGAAGCCGATGGATCGCCCGTAGTCCCGCGCGAGCGACAGGAACGTCGCCAGGTGATCCAGCTCGCGCTTCGTCACCGTGTTGAACAGGTACGAGTAGCCCTCGCGGCCGCCCCAGAAAACGTAGTTCTGTCCGCCGAGCTCGACCGTGGCGTCGAGCGCCGCCTTGACCTGCGCCGCCGCGTGTGCGACGACGGCGACGTCGGGGTTGGTCGCCGCGCCGTTCATGTAGCGCGGATGCGAGAAGAGATTGGCCGTGCCCCAGAGCAGCCGCAGGCCCGTCGCTTCCTGCCGCGCCTTCGCGAGCTCGACCATGCGCCGCAGGTTCTCCTCGCTCTCGGCGACGGTGGCGCCTTCCGGCGCCATGTCGCGGTCATGGAAGCAGTAGTAGGGGACGCCGAGCTTCGAAAAGAACTCGAAGGCGGCATCCATCTTGTCCTCCGCCCGCGCGAGCGGTTCCGTCGCCGCCTCCTTCCACGGGTGCCTCTGGGTGCCGGGCCCGAAGGGGTCCGCACCCTCGGCGCAGAACGTGTGCCAGTAACAGACCGCAAAGCGGAGGTGATCCCGCAACGTCTTGCCGCCAACCACGCGGCGCTCGTCGTAGGCCTTGAAAGCGAGTGGGTTGTCGGACTCCGGCCCCTCGTAGGGGATCCGCTCGATGCCCGGGAAGAACTCTCGCTGGCCGATGTGGATTCTGGTGCTCATTTTGGTCACGCTTGGGTTGCATAAAGAGGAGTGACGTTCCTGACGGCTTGCTGGTATTTCGCGTACTGCTGCGAGTAGAAGTCCGCCGCCTGGCTTGCCGGTTCGGTGCACAGTGCCTCGTCGCGGCTCAGGTGCTCCGCGACGACGTTGGCGACGGTGGCCGAACCGTCCTGCTGCACCCTCAGCGCCCATAACGCCTGCAACGCTGCGCCGAACGAGGCGCCTTCCGTCTGCTGCAGGACGGTGACGGGGAGGCCGCAGACGTCGGCGACGATCTGCCGCCACACGGCGCTGTTCGAGCCGCCGCCCGTCAGGACGATTTCGTTGCCGGAGACGCCGAGCTCCCGCAGCCGGTCCAGCCCGTACCGGAGCGCGAAGGTGGCGCCCTCCACCGCCGAGCGCAGGAGAAACCCGGGACTGCAGTTGTGGGAGGTCAGCCCCAGGAGACAGCCCTTGCCGCGCGGCAGGTTCGGCGTGCGCTCGCCGTTGAAGAACGGCAGAGTGATGAGCCCGCCGGCGCCCGCCTCGACACCGCCGATCTGGCGATCGAGGTCGCGCGCGGGGCTCCCCACCAGCGCGCCGATCAGTTCAGTGCCCAGGGTGCAGTTCATCGTGCAGACCAGCGGCAGCCAGCCGCCGGTCGAGCTGCAGAAAGCGGCGATCTCCCCCTGCGGATCGACGACCGGCGCATCGGCGCAGGCGAACAGGGTGCCGGAACTGCCGAGGCTCATCGTCAGCCTGCCCGCCGTGACGTTGCCCGTGCCGACGGCCGCCATCATGTTGTCGCCGCCGCCGGTCGCGACGGGAACGCCGGCCGGCAACCCGTAGCGCTCTGCGAAGCTTTCGGTCGTCTTGCCGACGAGCTCGCCGGCTTCCAGCAGGGGAGGCAGGCATTCCCGGAGGTCCCGTTGCGAATCGACGGCGGCGAGAAGCTCGCCGCTCCAGTCCCGCGCTCGAACGTCGAGCAACCCGGTGCCGGACGCATCGCCGTATTCCATCGACGCCTCGCCGGTGAGGATCCAGTTCAGGTAATCGTGCGGTAGCAGGATACGCGACATGCGAGCGTAGAGCTCGGGCTGCGCCTCTTTCAGCCAGCGGATCTTCGACGCGGTGTAGCCGACGAGGACGGGATTGCCGGCGTACGCGATGCACCTGTCGCGCCCGCCGCAGGCACCTTCGATGGCATCCGCCTGCGACTGGGTGGAGGTGTCGCACCAGAGCTTGACCGGTGCCAGCACCTCGCCGTCCTCACTCATCGGGACGAAGCCGTGCTGCTGCCCGGAAACGCCGATCGCCTGCACCGACTCCCGCACGTCTGCCGGTGTTTTCCGGAGGCAGGCTTCCAGCGCCTCCGTCCACCACGCCGCCCGCTGCTCGGCGCTGCCGTCCGCGCGCCGCTCGAGCTCGAGAGGGGCCGAGACGATCGCGAGGATTTCCCGGCGCTCGTAGTCGTAGAAAAGCGCCTTCAGGCTCTGGGTGCCGAGGTCGATGCCGAGGACCGTCCCGTGCTTGCCGGAATCTCGCCTCATCGGAGGCCCTCTGCAGCGGAATTTTTGGCGATGCTTGCCATTCAGACGATTTCCAGCACCGCCGACTCGAGCTCGGCGGAGCTCGCGCCCACCATGACCTCGAACTCGCCGGGCTCGACGACCCGGCGCATGTCGCGGCCCACGAACGCAAACGCCTCGGGCGCGAGCGTGAGCCTCACGGTCGTTGTCTCTCCCGGCTCGAGCGTAACGCGCCGGAAGCCCTTGAGCAGCTGCACCGGCCGCGTAACGGACGCGACCCGGTCCCGCAGGTAGACCTGCACGACCTCGTCGCCGGCCCGCTCACCCACGTTCTCGACGTCCACGCGCACCTCCACCGGCTCGCCTGCCCGCACCCGAGCGGGCACGAGCCGCGGCTCGCCGATCCGGAAACGGGTATAGCTCAACCCGAAGCCGAAAGGCCACAGCGGGCTCTTGTCCGCGAACAGGTAACCCCGGCGAGCCGTCGGCTTGTGATTGTAGAAGTGCGGGACCTGCCCCTCGTCGCGCGCGACGGTCACGGGCAGCTTCGCGCCGGGATTGATCTCGCCGAACAGCGCCTCGGCCATCGCCGTGCCGCCCTCCTGCCCGGGGTACCAGCACTCCAGGATCGCGCTCGCCCTCTCGGCCACGTTCGGCCAGCTCGGCGGCCGGCCGTTGATGGCGCAGACGACGATCGGCTTGCCCAGCGCGTGCAGCGCGTCGAACAGCTCGTTCTGCTCCCCGACCAGGTCGAGCCGCGTGCGGTCGCCCAGATGATAGGTGGCGAAGCCCTCGCGGCTGGTCTGCTCGGTGTCGCCGATCGCGAGCAGGATGACGTCGGCGCCGCGCGCCGCCGCCACCGCCTCGTCGATCAGTTCGAGGTTCCGCTCACGATCCGCCAGCAGCACCTCGTGCGCCGAGCGATCCTCGCTTTGCGTGATGTAAACACCCTGCGCGTACACGATCTCCGCGCTGCCGCCGGCGAGGTTCCTGATCCCGTCGAGCAGCGTCACCGCCTGCTTCGGCACGCTCGAGTAGCCGCCGAGGCGGGCGACGGCGGCGTTCGGGCCGACGATGGCAATTCTCCCGGCGCCTTCCGGCTGCAGGGGCAACGTGCCGTCGTTCTTCAGGAGACAGATCGACTTGCGCGCGGCCTCGAGGGCGAGTGCACGCGCTTCGCCGTTGCCGGTGATCCGGACGGCGCGGTCGGCGTCGCCGTAAGGATTCTCGAAGAGGCCTGCGCGAAACTTGAATTCGAGGATGCGGGCGACGGCGCGGTCGATGTCGGCGGCGTCGACGGTGCCGTCCTCGACCTGGTCCACGAGCGTCTCGTAGCAAAGCCCGTCGGGCAGCTCGCAATCCACGCCCGCGGCGAGCGCAAGACGCGCGGCCTCGTTCACGTCCGGGGCGACGTGATGCAGGGTCACGAGCTGCTCGATGGCGTTGTAGTCGCTCACCAGCATGCCCTCGAAGCCCCACTCGTCGCGCAGGACCTGCTGCAGGAGCCAGGTGTTCGCATGGCTCGGCACGCCGTCGATCTCGTTGTAGGACGGCATGACGGAGGCGATCGACGTGCGCTCGACGATCTCGCGGAACGGCGGGAAGAAGTTCTCGCGCAGCTCCCGCTCCGCGATCTGCGCCGGCGCGACGTTGTTGCCCGACAGCGGCTGCCCGTGGCCGGTCATGTGCTTGAGCGTTGCGAACACCTTGTCGGGAGCGAGCTTCCGGACCTCGCCCTCCCCCTGCAGGCCTTCGACGGCCGCCACGCCCATTTCGGCGACGAGGTACGGGTCCTCGCCCCAGGTCTCCTCGATGCGGCCCCAGCGCGGATCGCGCACGATGTCGACGACGGGCGACAGCACGAGCGGCACGCCGCGCGCGCGCACCTCGCGCGCGATCACGGCGGAGACGCGGCGCATGAGGCCGGTGTCGAAGGTGCCGGCGAGCGCAATCGCCTGCGGGAACATCGTCGCGTCCGTCGCCATGTAGCCGTGCAGGGACTCCTCATGGAAGAGCACCGGGATACCGAGGCGGGTCTCCTCGGCGGCCCAGCGCTGCACGGCATTGATGAACGCGACCGTTTCCTCCGGGGTGCGCCAGCGGTCGCGCGAACCGCCCGACGCCTCGCCGCCACCCGGGCCGCCACGCTTGTCGGAGGGGCGGGTGACCTGGCCGAAGCCGGCCGGAAAATTCCCGGAGGCTTTCTCCGGCGAGAACGTGAGCGCGTCCATCACGTCCTCCTTGCGCGCCCAGATCGCGATCATCTGGGCCACCTTCTCCTCGAGCGTCATACGCCCGAGCAGGTCGCGCACGCGCTCGGCGATCGGCGCGCGCGCGTCGCGATAGAGGGGCGCATCGCCAGCGTCCTGCGCACGCACGATCGCCGGCGCCGCGGCCGTGAGGGGCGCGCCGGCCAGCCAGCGCAGCACGTCCCGGCGGGCGACCAGGCCCGGCTTCATCGGCTTGTCCCGGAATCGGCGACCGGGGTCTCCGACCCGGTCACGGTAAGGACGCTGGTCTTCAGGTCGACGGAGTTCGGCCCGGTCATGATCTCGAACTCGCCCGGCTCGACGATCTCGCACGCCATGTCGCGGCCCCGGAACCGGAAGCTTTCCGGCCCGAGCGTAAAGTTCACGGTGCGCGTCTCCCCCGGCTCGAGCGTGACGCGCTCGAACGCGCGCAGCTCCTTGACCGGCCGCGTCACCGAGCTGACCCGATCACGGATGTAGAGCTGTACCGTCTCGTCGCCGGCACGCTCGCCGGTATTCCTGACGCTGACGGCCACGTCGACGGTGCCGTCCGCCGGAATGGAAGCAGCCGACAGCCGCGGCTCGCCGAGCTCGAAGCTCGTGTAGCTCAGGCCCCAGCCGAAGGGGAACAGCGGCTCGACGGTGTCGAACAGGTAACCGCGCCGCGCGGACGGCTTGTGGTTGTAGAACATCGGGAGCTGGCCCACGTTGCGCGGGATCGTGACCGGCAGCTTGCCGCCGGGGTTGACGTCGCCGAACAGCACGTCGGCCATCGCCGTGCCGCCCTGCTCACCCAGGTACCAGCCCTCGATCAGCGCGTCCGCCTCCTCGGCGATGGTGACGGTGGAGGCGGGCCGGCCGTTGATCAGGATGACGACCATCGGCTTGCCCAGCTCGTGCAGCGCGTCGAACAGTTCCTGCTGTTCGCCCACGAGCTCGAGGCTCGTGCGGTCGCCCAGGTGCGACTCCGCCCAGCCCTCGCGGCTGGTCTGCTCGGTGTCGCCGATCGCGAGCAGGACGACGTCGGCGCCGCGCGCCACCTCGACGGCTTCGCGGATCAACCGCCGGTTCTCTTCGGGATCCGCGAGCGTTACTTCATCGGCCCACCAGTCGTCGTTCTCGGTGATCTTCACCCCCTGGGCGAAGACCACGTCGGCGCGGTCGCCGGCTCTCTCCCGGATGCCTTCCAGTATCGACACCTTCACCGGCGGGAGGCCGTAGTAGCCGCCCAGCCGCGCCACGTCGGCATTCGGCCCGACGACCGCGATCGTCCGTCCGTCCAGCGACAGAGGCAGCACGCCTTCGTTCTTCAGGAGCACGATCGAGCGTTGCGCCGCCCGACGCGCGAGCGCGCGCGCCTGCTGATTGTTCGTCACCGCCTCGGCCCGCTCCGGGTCCGCGTACGGCTGCTCGAAGAGCCCGGCGCGGAACTTGACCGCGAGGACGCGGGCGACGGCGCGATCGATGTCCGCCTCCGTCACGAGCCCGGCATCCAGCGCCGCAGGCAGATGCCGGAAACCCTGCCCGTCCGGCAGATCGACGTCGACGCCCGCGAGGAGGGCCGCGGCGGCGGCTCGAGTCCGGTCCGCGAAGACGTGATGGAGGTCGACCAGCTGCTCGATGGCGTAGTAGTCGCTGACGACCATGCCGTCGAAGCCCCATTCCCGGCGCAACACGTCCTGAAGCAGCCAGTGGTTGACGTGGCTCGGCACGCCGTCGATCTCGTTGTAGGACGGCATGACGGAGCTTATGTCCGTGCGCTCGACGATCGCGCGGAAAGGCGGGAAGAAGTTCTCCCGCAGCTCCCGCTCGGAGATGGGCGCCGGCCCGACGTTGGTGCCGCTCTCCGGCTGGCCGTGGCCCGTCATGTGCTTCAGCGTCGCGAACACCTTGTCCGGGCCCAGCGTGGCGATCTCGCCCGCGCCCTGCAGGCCCTCGACCGCCGCGACGCCGATCTCACCGACGAGGTACGGGTCCTCGCCGAAGGTCTCCTCGAAGCGGCCCCAGCGCGCGTCGCGCGCGATGTCGACCACGGGAGACAGCACCAGGTGCACGCCGCGCGCGCGGATTTCGCGCGCAATGACGCCGTTGATCTCGCGGATCATGTCCGGGTCCCAGGAGGACGCCATCGCGATCGCCTGCGGGAAGCTGGTGGCCCCGACGGCCGCGTAGCCGTGCAGGCCCTCCTCGTGGAACAGGACCGGGATGCCGAGCCGGGTGTCCTCGACGGCGAACTCCTGCACGGCATTCACCAACGCGACGGTCTCGCGGATGCTGCGCCAGGGAATCTCCCGCGGCGAGGCGGGACCCTGCGCGTCGTTCGGCCGCGCGAGCTGACCGAAGCCTTCCGGGAAATTCTGCCGTGCCCGCGCACGGTCGAACCGGCGTGCGTCGTCGAACAGGTCGACCTTGCTGTCCCAGACGGTCCGGATCTGCGCGATCTTCTCATCGACCGTCATGCGGGAGAGCAGATCCTCCACCCGCTCGGCGACCGGCGCCGAGGCATCGCGGTACACCGCCTCATCGGCCGGCACGGCCGGCGCACCTGCGACGAGGCCCAGCAGTACCGCCAACCCCGCCGCCTGCGGCAAACGCCGGCGGCTGAACGGCAAGCTCGAAGTCGGCGATGAACACACGGCATATCCCCCTTTCCCCGGGCCACGCATATTGGTTTCTGATCGGTCTGAGGCTTGACAACGACGCGGATGGTAGCGATACCATGCGCCAGCTTGATCCTGTGTGTCAACACCGGGCGTCCCGCGGTGCGTGGCGCACGTCGCCTGAAGGAAACCGGCCAGTGCGCTACCCGGAAACCGGCAGAATCCCGGCCCTCGCCGTCCTCCTCGTCGCCTGCGCCGCGCCGGCCGCGGCCGAGGACGGCTACGACCTGTGGCTGCGCCACTCACCGCTGCCGGCGGCACAGCGCGCCGAAAGCGGGGCCCCTCCCACGCGCATCGTGGCGCCGTCCGGCACCTCGCCGACACTGGCCGCGGCGCTCGACGAGCTCCGCACGGGGCTCGGCGGCCTCCTGGCGAGGGACGTGCCGCTCGCCGGGACGTTCGCGGGCGGCGCGGTCGTCGTCGGCACGCCCGGCAACTCGGCCCTCGTCCGCGGACTCGACCTGCCGCTGCAGGCTCTCGGCGACGAGGGCTATCTGATCCGGAGCACCACCGTGGAAGCGGCCGAAGCAACTGTCGTCGCCGCCAACACGGACCTCGGCCTCCTGTACGGCGTCTTCGCCCTGCTGCGCGAGCTGGGGACCGGCGCCACGCTCGCGGACATCGATCTCGCGAGCGCACCGAAGATCGGGCTGCGGCTGCTGAACCACTGGGACAACCTGGACCGCAGCGTCGAGCGCGGCTACGCCGGACAGTCGATCTGGGACTGGTGGCGCCTCCCCGATTACCGGGACCCGCGCTACCGCGACTACGCCCGCGCCAACGCTTCCCTCGGCATCAACGGCACCGTGCTCAACAACGTCAACGCGAGCGCCATGAGCCTGACGCCGCGCTACATTGCCAAGGCCGCCGCGCTGGCCGACGTCTTTCGCCCCTGGGGCATCCGCGTCTATCTCTCAGCGCGCTTCAGCGCGCCGATCGAGATCGGCGGCCTCGGCACCGCGGATCCGCTGGACCCCGAAGTGCGCGCGTGGTGGGCGGCGAAAGCCGACGAGCTGTACGCGGCGATCCCCGACTTCGGCGGGTTCCTCGTCAAGGCCGATTCCGAGGGCCAGCCGGGTCCCCAGGACTACGGCCGCAGCCACGCCGAGGGTGCCAACATGCTCGCCGCCGCGCTCGAACCGCACGGCGGCGTGGTCATGTGGCGGGCATTCGTCTACGCCGCGGACAATCCCGAGGACCGGGCAAAGCAGGCCTACAACGAGTTCGTGCCGCTCGACGGCGAGTTCGCCGACAACGTCATCGTGCAGGTTAAGAACGGTCCGATCGATTTCCAGCCCCGGGAACCCTTCCATCCGCTGTTCGGTGGCATGCGGGAGACGCCGGTGATGATGGAATTCCAGATCACGAAGGAGTATCTCGGCTTTGCGACGCATCTCGTCTACCTCGGCACGCTGTTCGAGGAAGTGCTGGACACCGACACCCGGGTGAAGGGCGAAGGCTCCACCGTCGCGCGGGTGATCGACGGCAGCCTGTTCGAGTGGCGCCGCACGGCGATCGCCGGCGTCGCCAACATCGGCAGCGACCGCGACTGGAGCGGTTCCGTCTTCAACCAGGCGAACTGGTACGCCTTCGGCCGCCTCGCCTGGGACCCCGGCCTCTCCGCCGGGGCGATTGCCCGGGAGTGGCTCGAGCTGACGTACTCGCGCGAGCCGCGCTTCGTCGATGCGGCGGTCGATATGATGATGCGCTCGCGCGAGGCGGCGGTGGATTACATGACGCCGCTGGGCCTCGCTCACCTGATGGGCACCGGACACCATTACGGCCCGGCGCCGTGGGTGTCCGAGCTGGACCGCCCCGAGTGGAATCCCGTTTACTACCACCGCGCCGATGCGGACGGCATCGGCTTCGACCGCACGGCAAGCGGCAGCAACGCGGTGGCGCAGTACGCCGACCGCGTGGCGGAGACATTCGGATCGCTCGAGCGGGTGCCCGAGAAGTATTTGCTGTGGTTCCACCGCGTGCCCTGGAACCACCGCATGACCTCGGGCAGGACGCTGTGGGAAGAACTGATCGCGCATTACGACCGCGGCGTGGCCGAGGTCGCGCGCCTGCAGGCGACCTGGCGGGGACTCGAAGACTACGTCGATGCCGGACGTCATGCGCAGACCGCGCAGTTCCTCGGCATCCAGCTCGCCGAGGCGCGCTGGTGGCGGGACGCGTGCATCGCATACTTCAGCGACGTCTCGGGGCTCGAGGTGCCCGAGGGCGTCGAGCCGCCCGCCCGCACGCTCGAACACTACAAGAGCCTGCAATTCCCCTTCGCGCCCGGCAACTGACACCGCCCGGTCGGTCCTGAAAGAGCCCTCCCGGCCGAGCCTCCGGCTGCGAGCTCCGGGAATCAGTCCCTACGTGCGATCTCCCAGGGGACCCGTGCTCTCGCGCACGATGAGCTTGTGAGGAAGGATGTGGCGCCACTGCGCGGGACGCTTGCCGTCGAGCAGATCGAGCAGGAGCGTCGCACAGGTACTGCCGATCTCGTCCACCGGTTGTGCAATCGTCGTGAGCGGCGGCGCGCAGTACCTGGCGAAGGGAATGTTGTCGAAGCCGATCACCGAGATGTCCTCCGGGACCTGGAAACCGTGCTGGCGCAGCGTGTACATGCAGCCGAGGGCGATTTCGTCGCTGAAGCAGAAGATGGCGGTCGGCCGCGCCCGCGCCAGCAGCAGTTTCGCGGTCTCGGCCTCACCCGACTGCAGCGAGTAGTCGCCGCAGGCGATCAGGCGCTCGTTCGGCTTCAGCTTCGCCTCGGCCATCGCGCGCCTGAAGCCGGTCACGCGGTCCTTCGCGCTCGTGCTGTTCATGTCGCCCGTAATGATGGCGATCTCGCGGTGTCCGTACTCGATGAGGTGCATCGTGGCGTCTGCCGCCGCCTGCACGTCGTCGATCGAGACCGTCGGAATGCCCTCGTGGCCGGTGAACTCGCTGCCGTTGACGAGCGGCGGCAGGTCCTCGAGCGACGCGCCCTTGCCGAGATCGAACGGCAGCCGGTGCGACATGAGAATGATGCCGTCCGCCTGCCGCGAGCGGGTCATCGCGGCAAACTCGCGCTCCCGCTGCTCCGAGCCCTGCGTGTCGCCGAGGAGCACGGAGTAGCCGCGGCTGTGGGCAACCTTCTCGATGCTCTTGATGATGCCGGAGTTATAGCTGTCGGCGACGTCGGGAATGATGGCGACGATGTTGCCGGATCGGGCGGTTCGCAGACTCACCGCGAGGTTGTTGGGGGTATAGCCGACCTCCTCGGCCGCCTCCAGGACCCTCGAGCGGGTCGCCGGCGACACGCGGCCGGGATTGCGCAGTGCGTGCGAAACCGTGGCGATCGAGACGCCCGCCTTCGCGGCAATGTCCTTGATACCGACCTTGGCCATTCAGATGCTTCCGGGAGGACCGCAAATACCTGCAGTCATTGGCTTTATTGTCGGGCCTTCGGGGCAAGCCCGGCGTCTTCTCTCCTCCCGCTCGAGTGGCCATTTTAGGCTCAGCGGCGGGGCGTTGTAAAACGTTTAGACCCGCGGCAGCCTGCGCCGCGAGCCTTCGTTTTATCGACTGCTTCACGGTACGGACCGCAAGTCTTCACGGCGCTTCGCCCCGTAAACTCCGACCCCGCCGCGAGCCGCGCCGCGGCTCGGTAACCGTTCGCGCTCATTCAGCCGCGCCGAGAAGCTCTCCTACCGCGTTGGCCAGGAAGAGCCAGCTCGCGCCGACCGTGATGACGTACTCGTTCTGGCCCCAGAGGAACGGCCAGTCCTCCTTGTTCTCCGGGAAGTCCGGCTGGATGATCAGCACGCCCGGCACGATGCCGCCGGCGATATAGGAGAAGTCCGCGCGGTTCATGCCGTAGGCAACCTGCTTCGAGCGCGCGCCGACCCCCGAGACGAAGGACAGGTTCGAGCCCGGGTGCGTGCCGAGGACGTAGTTCGCGCCACGGAAAACATCCTCCGGGCCGATGATGTCCGGAAACGCCTTGTGCAGGTACCAGTTTGCCATCGCGAGGCCGATGATCCGGCCGTTGCCCGCCCAGCCGCCCTCCGAGATCGGCACGCCGTAGGGGTTCTGTGCGTGAAATGCGTCGAGCTGCCGCCGGTGATCCTCGGCCAGCTTGCGGATCGCCGAGCGATAGGCGTCATCGAGGAAAGGCAGCGCCCGGACAGCGAGCACCGCGTGCGGCGGGAACGCGCGCTCGATTTCCGGCAGCAGTTCGCGGAAGCGCTCGGCGTAGCGTCGCTCGCCGGTGGTCACCAGGAGCTCCAGGGCGGCCTTCATCTCCTCGGAGGCCAGCGGCCCCCCGGTCGTGTTGCCGTGCCGGAACACAATCGGGTCGCGCGATTTCTCCTCGTTCCAGACGCGCACGGCGACGTCGAGCGCCTCCTCGGCCAGCTCGTCGTTGTAGCCCGCGAGCGCCCGGCTCGCCGCCGCCAGCGCCGCGGCCGAACCGAAGTTGAGCGATGAGGAGCGGCTCGTAAACGCCCAGCGGTCGTCGAAGAGGCCGCTCTCGTAGCCGTTCGACTCCGTCTCGTCGAGCTCCGGGTTGTAGATGAGGTTGTCGGTCTTCGTCAGGCCGTCGCCCAGATGGGTGTACTGCCCGAGGTCCGGGGCGACGATGCCCGGGATCGCGTGGCCGACGGCGCGGTGCTGGGCGATGAGCCCCAGCACGCCGTGTTCGATCTGTTGGAGGAGATCCGGCTTGCCGTCCGCGACGTGGATGTCGACGTATTTCCGCTCGTAGTCGACGCGGGTCGTGTCGCGCGTCAGCCGGAAATTTTCCCAGACGTTGACGAGGTTGTTGACGACGTAGTACTGCGATTGCGTGCGGATGTCGTAATCGCCGGCGTCGTACCAGCCGCCGACGTTGAGGCCCGCGATGTGCTCGCCGGGCTCGTAGGGCGTGTCGGTGGTCGGCCCTTGCGCATACAGGTCGAAGTGCACGTGGTCGACCGGCGCCTGCAGGGCGTCGTCGAGATGCGAGGCGCCGTGCCAGACGCGATAGGCCTCATTCACCGTCACGTGGTCCATCTGCACCGGGAAGAACACGTCCAGCGTGGGGTGCCAGGCACCTTCGTAGACGTACGCGGCGATGCGAAACGGTGCGGTCCGCTCCCCGCCGTACTCGATGAAGTAGATGCCGTCCTCCTCGACCTCCGAGAAATCGAAGCGCCTGTATCTGTAGCGTTTGTAGTCCCCCCACAATTCCGGCACGGCCGCAAATGCAACACGCGGCGCGCCGTCGGGATCGACGCGGTAAAGCCGCGCCTCCTCGCCGCCGGCAGCGTTCGGATCCAGCTCGATGACCGCGACCTTCTCCTGCGCCGGGTGATAGCCGAGCTGCGAATGCGCGATGACGGGCGGACGCTCCCAGCCGGCCAGCGTCGAGCCTTCCAGCCGCCATTCGAGTACCTTGCCGGTTGCATCCGCCGGCAGGAGGCTGCGCACGACGAACCAGCCGTTTTGTGCCTTCGCCCGCCCGTCATGGAGCTCCATGACTGCCTCCCCGGAACGCAACGTTACCTTGCGTTCCGGATCGTCCGGCGCGAGTACGAGTACATGGCCTGCGGCAAGAGGCCGCGGTTGGACGCCCTCCCTTTCCTTCGGGCCAGCAGGATGGAGCGGGAAGATTCCGTAATGATCGTCCATGGCGAACGAGCGCTCGAAATAGGCGGCGGGCAGGAACTCCAGGTTGAAGCCCGCCCGGCCCTCGAGCTCGTCCGGCAACGGTGCCGGCAAGTGCACGGAAAGCAGGAGCGCATCGCCCTCGGCCTGTGCCTCGACGGTGAAATCGAAATCATAATCCGGATACTGAAGTTTCGCCTTTATCCGTTTGTTTTTTCTGTCGATATTCCGGTCGATAAATTGCGGAATGGGGTCCCACTGCTCCGGCGTCGCGTGCAGCCGGACGTCGCCGTTGGTCGCGGTCCGCACGCCGTGATGGACGATCTCGATACCGCTGATCTTCGAGTCGCTGAACAGGCCGTCGTACCAGTTGCTGTAGACCAGGACGTCGAAGCCACGCGAGGCGAAGTAGTCTTCCTCGTTCAGTCGCAGCTCGTGCGTCTCCGCATGAATGACTGGCGCGGCTGCAACCAGGCAGAGCGCGGCAATCGTCGATCGGCAGGAAGTACGGCGCATGTCAGGGCTCCACGTCGATGAAACTGTTGATGGACAGGCGTCCGGTCAGCGGGCTCGGGTCGCAGGCAAAGCCGGCGTCGATGCAACCCGAGTGCAGCGAGTTGCGCCGGTAGACGAGCAGCCGGTTGAATACGCCGTCCTGCTCCGCGATCCGTTCGAAGAGCGGAGTGTCGCCGTTGATGTACGCCGCCGGCGGCGCATCCGGCCCTTCCAGCTCTTCCTCGAGTGTCGAAAAGTATGCTCGTCGCCGCGCGGCGTCGACGTACTCGAAACCGGTCCGGCGATGGCGGTAGAAGGCCGTACCACCGTACGGCTTCCGGAACAGGTAGTGCACCGTCGCGAGCCCGCTGCCATCCACGGAGTCGATATGCGGTATCCGCTGCATCACCGAGAGCTCGCCCGGCGGCGTCGT
Source organism: uncultured Woeseiaceae bacterium (assembly GCA_964611535.1). GTDB lineage: Bacteria > Pseudomonadota > Gammaproteobacteria > Steroidobacterales > Woeseiaceae > IDS-8. The sequence continues at coordinate 14,300 of CAZTAE010000012.1, read as the reverse complement.
GACGACGGAGTAGTGGCACATGGAGAAGGAAAGCGAGCGGTACTCGAGCTCGAAGAACTCGACGAGGGTCTCCTTCAGGCTGCCTATCAGCTCTCTTTGATAGGTGCGCGGAGCCTTTGCCCGCAGTCCCGGGAAGAAGCGCATCGTCACGCCGAAAGGCTTCGGCGCGGCTCTGCGGACCAGGCCGTCGGGGTCCTCCGCGAAGTCGTCGACGATGAGGAGCGGAGCCCGCTCGCGGCCGATGGAAAGCCTCTGCATTCAGCTCTGCCCCGGTACGGATTCGGGCGCCCTGCCGCGTTCCCGGCGCGGATCAGTGGGCACGGCCGGCCCGGCAATAGCGGTCGACGAACTCCTGGTGCGGCGGCAGTTTCGCGACGGCCTTTGCGATGGACGACCGCAGGCCGTTCAGGAACCGCTCGAGCTCCGCATCGCTCATCGTCCGCGCCAGGTAATGGTAGCTCCGGGGGAAGATGCCCTGCCCCAGCATCACCTGCGTCCACGAATCCACCCGGAACAGCTCGCCCTCCGCCTGATACGCCTGCGCGTTCTCGCGGAACAGCGCGAGCCGGTGGGCCAGCGTCTCCGGGATCTCCATGTCCCGGCAGTCACGCCAGAACGGCGTATCGTCCCGCTCGGTCACGTGGTAATGCAGCACGATGAAGTCGCGGATCTTCTCGATCTCCGCGCGCGTCAGCTCGTTGTACTGATCGACGAGCGATCGCGTCACGCCGCCGAAGGGGAAGAGCTGCATGAGCCGCGTCACGCCCGTCATGATCAGGTGAATGCTCGTGGACTCCAGCGGCTCGACGAAGCCGCTGGCCAGTCCCAGGCCGACGCAGTTCCCGTTCCAGCCCTTCCGGCGCCGACCGGTGCGGAAGCGGATCACGCGCGGCTCGGTGATCGGCCTCGCCCCCACGTCCTCCAGCAGCCGTGCCGTCGCCTCGTCGTCCGACAGGTAGCGGCTGCAATAGACCATGCCGTTGCCCACCCGGTGCTGGAGCGGAATCTGCCAGCGCCAGCCGGCGTCGTGCGCGATGGAGCGCGTGTAGGGAACTGCGGGACCGGTCTTCTCCGTCTGCACGGGCACGGCGCTGTCGCACGGCAGCCAGTGCGTCCAGTCCTCGTAGCCGGTCCGCAGCGTCTGCTCGATCAGGAGTCCCCGGAAGCCGGTGCAGTCGATGAAGAAGTCGCCCTCGATGACGTCTCCCGATTCCATCGTGAGCGAAGTGATGAAACCGGATTCCGGGTGCTGGTTCACGCCGGCGATCCTGCCTTCGATGCGCCTGACGCCCCGGCTTTCGCTGTACCGGCGCAGGAACTTCGCGTACAGGCCGGCGTCGAGGTGATAGGCGTAGTTGATCTCCGTATTCGGCGAGGTCGCGAAGCGGCTCGCTTTCGCCGCCTGCAGCTCGAGGCAGAACTCGCCGATCTCGGAGCAGAGACCCTTCTCCACCCCCCGCAGCCAGAAGTGCTGGAAGTCACAGAGCCAGGACTCGCGGCCGTTCTTGCCGAAGGCGTGGATGTAGGTGTGGTCGCGGCGGCCCCAGTCCTCGAACAGGATACCCAGTTTGAAGGTCGCTTCCGTCGCACGCATGAACTCCTGTTCGTCGATGCGGAGCAGCTTGTGGAAGACACGCATCGGCGGGATGGTAGCCTCACCGACCCCGACGGTGCCGATGTCCTCCGACTCGACAAGCGTGATATCGAGCACGTCGGCGAGCTTCGCCGACATCGCCGCGGCTGCGATCCAGCCCGCGGTGCCGCCGCCGGCGATGACGACCCTGCTTATCCTGTCCTCGGCCACGTGGTGTCCCGCAATCCAGGCTAACGATTCAGCTTGTTCAGCAGCTCGGCGCGCAGCCGGCGTGCCTGCGTCTCGTCGATCGGCCCCAGCTCGCCCCGTGCCTGCTCCGGCAGGTGCGCACGCGGTCGCTCGGCGGAGCCGAACACGTAGTAGTCGAATACGTGCCGCCAGGCCTCCTTTTCATGCTCCGGCCGGTCCCGCAGGCTCAGGAGCGCGTGCTTCAGCACGTTCATCGGCGTGCCCATGTACTTCGGCGAAGTGCTCCACCAGTAGTTCACCATTGCGTTGAAGGCGTCGAATGCCTCGACGTGGTGCCACCACATGCCGGGATAGAACAGCCCGTCACCCGGCTCGAGCTCGGCGACCTGCGCGGCGTCCACCGCTTCCCGGAACCGCGGAAACCGCTCGAAATCGGGCTTTGCGAAATCCACCATGCTCACTGCCTGCCCTCCGGGCGTGGGATCGAGCGGTCCCGGGTACAGGTTGAAGATCTGTTCCGGCGGGAAGAGCGTGTAGCGTCGCCGACCGACGGCACAACAAACCATGTTGTTCAGTGCGTCGTAGTGAGCCGAGGCAACCGAGCGATTGCCGAGCCAGATGCTCGCGAGCGGTGCATTGCCCTCGAACATCGGGTCGTCGAACACGAGGTCGTTCTTCGTCCTGAACCCGGGCAGGCAGGCGTCCAGGGTTGTCGAGCCGACGTAGAGGGACGGCGGATCGTCGGCTGCGAGGTGCTCGCGGATGCCGTCCAGCACGTCATTGAGCGGCGCCCTTCGCGTCTCGAAATTGAGCCCGCTGACGTCGTCGTTGTAGAAGTAGCGGCCGCGGATGTCGGGCGGGCCGAAGTAAGCACCGACGGTCTTGCCGTTGTAGAAGGATTCGAGATAGTCGATCGCCTCCCCGGGCGAGCGCCTGCCGGCCTCGACGATCTCCCAGCCGTCGACCAGGCCTTTCAGCACGACGGGCTCCGATTGCTCCATGAGCTGCTGCCACGGTATGGCGTCGGCCCGGCAGCCTTCGACCACCCTCGTCGCCCGGCCGGTGACCGGCCTGCTGCGCGGTTCATTGGCCATACACTGCCTCACCGTCGCTGCTGCAGGGCACGCCTGCGTTTCATTTCAACCAGCTTGCCGACGTTGTGCAGGGAGGACAACACCATGAATGCGCCGTGAAGAAAGCCGGCCCTGTTCAGGCGTTCGAGCGCCTCACCGGAGAGACTGCGCAGCTTTTCCTCGCTGATCGTGTAGTACCCCTGCAGCTCGTACTTCACGTCCCCGTGCACGTCGATCTCCACGTTCACGGGTTCGACCAGCTCGTGCGACTCGAATGCGGCAAACATCGGGGCCGTCACCGCCATTCCCTCCTGGATGCCCCGGAGGACGCCGGCGATATGCTGCAGGTACGGCGCGTTGCCGCCATGCTCCAGAAAAACCGCCTCGCCCTCGCGCTCGTTGACCCGGGGGTCGTCCAGGTCGACGTGTATCACCGGTTCCCTGCGGATCTCGCCTTCGCTCTCCTGTTCCTGGAAGCCGATCAGGAAGGGACCCTTGGCGATGACGCCGGGCACGTAGCTCGCGTCCCACGCGCCGTTATCGAGAAACAGGTTCTCGCCCGGCTCGAGACCCAGCAGGGCCACGGACTGGAACGCACCCGTCTCCTCGCTTCTGCGAAAGAAAATGGGATATTCACGCTGCACGTCGCCGTACTCGGTCGGGAAAGTGACCACAGCGTGAACGTCGTGGCCAAGATCCGCGGAGTAGCGGGTGATGATTCTGAGATCCCTGTGATCGACGTTATTCAGCAGTACGTGTCTGGCCATTGAACCGCCTGCCCCGGGACGGGGCCCCTGGGGCGAACCGGTGCAGAAATTGTACGTGCCCTGAGGCAGGCCTGCACGCGGCAGTCGGCAGGGTGGCGGACACCCTCTGCTGCCGGTGTCCGCGGACAGAAAGAAGGCCGCTGTCGCCAGCGGCCTTCTTGCGCGCATCGCGGAGGGGGTTCTGCAATTTCCGCGCTGCATGCCGGGCTGTCAGTCGAAGGTGTACCTCGCGCCGAGCTGGTACCGCGCGCCCAGGTCCTGCAAGTACCAGAGCTGGCTCTCCACCCGATTGTAATGACGGATATTCTCCTCCGTCAGGTTGAGGCCCTCGAAGGAGACCGACAGCTGGTCGTTGACGAGATACGTGACGCTCGCGTCGAGCTGATAGTACTCCTCGACGAAGGTCGGGTTCCGCGAGTTGCCCCGGTTCGTCTGGTTCAGGTAGTCGTCACGCCAGTTCCAGGCCAGGCGCGCCTGCCAGCCGTAGTTCTCGTAGATGGCGACCAGATTGGCCGAGTCGCTCAGGCCGAGAAGCGCGAACTGGTTCTGGCCGGGATCCGCAAGGATATCGAACCCGATGTCGCCCTGTACCGTCGTGTAGTTGGCCTGCAGACCAAAGCCGCTATCGCCGAAGAAGTGCTGCACGGCCAACTCCAGGCCGTAGATATTCGCGTCCTCGGTGTTGAGCGGCGTGGCCGTGCGGAACACCATCTCCGGATCGTCAGGATTGGGTGTCAGGTCATAGGCCGTGGCGACATCAACGGCGAAATCGGCATCGACTGCGCTGCCGTCTACCACGAAGTCGTCAGCGCCGTTCGGGAAGTCGGCGGGATTGTCGAGAATCGCCATCATGACGAACAGCGATGTGTCGTCGAGGGCAATGCCGCGGTCCGACAGCGCTTGAGCCGCGGCCTCGATGCGCGGGCCGTTCGTCTGGTCCAGGATGCCGAAGTGCGTCTGGTCCACCTGCTCGGTGCCGATGAAATTATTCACCCGCTTGTCGTAAAAGCCGACGGAGGCGTAGCTGGATTCTCCGTAGTACCACTCCAGCGACAGGTCGAGATTGTTCGATTCGATCGGCACCAGCTCGGGATTCGACGCGGTGGCGGTCGGCGTCGAGCCGAGGAACGTCGACCCGACGTTCCCGAAGTTGCCGACCGACGCGGCCAGATCCCCGTAACCCGCGCGGCCGATCGTCTTGCTGTAGGAGAACCGCGCTTTCAGATCGTCACGCAGGTTGACGTCGAAGTCGAACGACGGCAATACGTGATCGTAATCCGTTTCGATGGTAACCGGCGTTACCTCGTTGCCGAAGATCGTCTGGAAGTCGTTGTTGTCCTCCCACAGTCGATGCAGCGGAATCAGCATGTTCGACGTGGAGGCGACATCGGTCTGCTCGTAGCGCACACCGGCGGTCAGGCGGGTCGCCATACCGCCGAGCTCGCCGTCCACGGACACCTGGAAATACGCAGCCGCCGTGTCTTCCTCGATGAGGTTATCCGTCGAGAAATCCGGGTTGTAGAACAGCTGGTAATCGTTGGCGGGCGTCGCGTAGGTATCGACGGCCCACTGCATCAGCGCGACCGGATCGGTGGCGCGGATGCCGAACTGCTGCATGTTCGAGGTGTCGTAGTCATCGTACATCGCAGCAAGGCTGAACTGCTCGATGAGGCCGTCCGGGATGATGCCCGGATCCGCGACGCCCCAGTCGCCGAACGTCATCTGGCGCGTCGAGTTCTGCTGTGTCGTCTCCATGGCGCGGGTTTCGACGCCGAAGTCGAACCGCCCGTTGTCGAACTCGTACGACCCGTCGAGCCGGGCTTGCGTGATGTCCGTCGTCTGCGCCGCGTAGAAGATCCTGCCGATCTGCGTGCCGAAATCGTCGAGGTCCCAGTCGCCGTTGGCGTTCGTATTGGCGTCGTTGATGGTCGTCGACACCTGCGGCAGGTCACCGCTGAAATCGGCGGTCTGGCTCGCGTGGATCGGGGCAGCGACGCTGATGGCGATCTCACCGGCATTGCCCGGCCCCTGCGGCAGGCTCTCCAGCGACGAATCGTGCACGTCGAAGGAAAATGCCAGCCGCTCCGTGGCATCCCACGTGGCGTTGAATCCCAGCGAATCGAGGGTGTTCTCCTGTTCGCGCCATTGCTGCTCGAAGCCGTTGTCCTTGTTGGTGAGGCTTTCGCTGTAGATGACGGGAGAAGCGACGGGACTGTCGTCGAAGACCACCCGGGTCGCGGATGTTCCGTTCGCAAACCAGAAGGTGGCTTCACCACGGTGCTCCGTCAGGTAGTTCTCCGCGTACGTGTAGTCCAGCGTCGTCGTGATGTTGTCGGTCGGCTGGAACTGCAGCGTCAGCAGCCCGTTGGTGCGTTCGCGGTGACGATCGGAGAAGCTGTATCGCACGTCGTTCGGGCGCGCGAACAGTTGGCCTGCCGACGGCGCATTCACGATTTCCGCGCCGGGCGCGAACGAGTACAGGTTGTCCTCGCCCCACCGGCCGATGTTCCAGTCGTTCAGTGCCGCACCGGCCGCACCGGAGTCGCGCTCCTGGTAACTCGCCGCAAGCGACACGCCAAACCGCTCCGAGTCGTCGGTCCAGCTGACTATTCCTGAAAGTTCCGGCGTGTTGTCACTCCCCGAATGGTTGGTCGTATCGTGGACCGCCTTGGCGCCGAAACTGCCGTGCAGTCCCGGATTCTGTAACGGCTTGGCGGTGATGATGTTGATGGTCGCGCCGATGCCACCCGTCGAGAAGTTCGCCCGGCCGGTCTTGTAGACCTCGACCGCACCGACGCTTTCGGAAGCGAGGTTCGCGAAATCGAACGCGCGGCTCGCCGTCCCCTCGGTTCCGCCGGCGCCGCTGCCGCCGCCGAAGACGCCGCCCGCCGGCATCATGCGGCCGTTCAGGGTCACCATGTTGTGCTCGGCGCCGAACCCGCGCACCGTCACCTCGGAACCTTCACCGTTTACGCGGCTGATGGAAACGCCGGTGATGCGCTGCAGGGACTCGGCCAGATTGGTGTCCGGGAACTTGCCGATGTCCTCCGCCGTGATGGCATCCACGACGCCGCTCGCGTTGCGCTTGATATTCATGGACGACCGAAGACTACCGCGAATGCCGGTGACGACGATTTCTTCCATCGTGTCCTGCGCCGACTGGGCCATGGCCGAAGGGGCCGTACCCACCAGCAGCGCCGCGCTCACTGCGGCGGTAACAGGATTGAGCTTGTTTGGATTGCGAACCATGGATCTATCCCCCTGTTGCCTGGCCCGCACGCCTGCCTGGGTGGCAGTCGCCGGGCACCGCCTGTTTTCGACCGGGCCGTCCGCGTCCCCTTGCCGGTCGATGGATGAATGTGGCCCCGGATCCCGCCCCTGTCCCGGGCCGGGACGGCCGAACGGCGTCATGCCGGGCCGGTAAAACGTTTAACATCTTCAACCTATGCAGCTCGTTTGTCAACTGCGGGATGGTAGCGCTAGCATTTGTATTCAACACTAGCGCCCGGCACACTGTGTGTAAAGCCTGATAGCGTCACCAATCCCGCTGGTCGGTGCGTCTACCGCCACGGCGAACGCGGCGACTCTGCGGCGAGACCGCTGCCGCAGCCGTCGCGATTCCTTGAACTCGTCCCCGGAACTCATGGAAAAGTTTGACAATTTTGAAGTGAAACGTTTAACATCGCCGGCGCCGTTATACTGTCGCTTGACGCGAAAAATGGCAGGGCAGCGGGCCCGCCGGCGGCGTGACGGACGCGCCGTCGTTCTTTACTCGAAAGTCCCGCCAGCGGGCGCTCAGGGGGATCGTGGGAAGCGCAATTCAACTGCAGGCCGTCGACCTGGCCATCATCGCGTGCTACCTCCTGTCCACGGTCGCGATCGGCCTGTATCTCAGGCAGCGGGCCGCAAGGAACCTCCGGTCGTACTACCAGGGCGGCAAGAAGCTTCCGTGGTACATGCTGAGCCTGTCCAATGCATCCGGCATGTTCGACATCTCCGGCACGATGTGGCTGGTGACGCTCTGCTTCGTGTACGGCCTGAAAAGCATCTGGATTCCGTGGCTGTGGCCGGTGTTCAACCAGATTTTCCTCGCGGCCTTCCTGTCCGCCTGGCTGCGCCGTTCGAACGTGCTCACCGGCGCGGAGTGGATACAGACGCGCTTCGGCAACGACCAGGGTGCGCGGCTGTCGCACATGGTGGTCGTGCTGTTCGCCGTCATCAGCGTCATGGGCTTTCTCGCCTACGGCTTCGTCGGCATCGGCAAGTTCATGGAAATCTTCATTCCCTGGGAGTCCGTCTCGCGCTTCGTGCCTTTCGACGTCCCGCTGCAGTACGTGCCGCATCTCTACGGCGTGTTCTTCACCAGCATCGCGACGTTCTACGTGATGATGGGCGGCATGTGGAGCATCGTCTGGGCCGACGTTCTGCAGTTCACGATCATGGCCGCGGCATCGGTGATCATCGCCGGGATGGCCATCGCCTACGTCTCACCCGAGGCGCTGGTGGCGGCGACTCCCGAGGGGTGGGCCAACCCGTTCTTCGGCTGGAGACTCGACCTCGACTGGAGCGGCATCGTCGACGAAGTGAATACCAAGATTCTCTCGGACGGCTACACCCTGTTCAGCATCTTCTTCATGATGATGCTGTTCAAGGGCGTGCTCGTCAGCCTGGCGGGGCCGGCGCCGAACTACGACATGCAGAAGATCCTGTCCACGCGCTCGCCGCGGGAAGCGGCACTCATGAGCGGCTTCGTCTCCATCGTGCTCAATCCGATCCGCTACCTGATGATCGCCGGCTTCGCCGTGCTGGCCATCGTCTACTACCGGGAGCTGGACCTGGTTTCGGGCGGTCGGCTGGACTTCGAGAACATCCTGCCCTCCGCCATGCTGCAGTTTGCCCCCATCGGCGTCCTCGGGCTGCTGATCGCCGGCCTCCTGGCCGCGTTCATGTCCACCTTCGCGGCAACACTCAACGCCGCATCGGCGTATCTCGTGAACGATATCTACAAGCGGTACGTCAGGCCGGACGCGAGCAACCGGCGTCTGGTGCTGGCGAGCTACCTCGTCGCCGTGCTTACCGTCGTTACCAGCACGAGCATCGGCTGGTTCGTCGAGAGCATCAACAGCGTCCTGCAATGGCTCGTCTCGGGGTTGTGGGGCGGCTATGCCGCGGCCAATGTGCTGAAGTGGTACTGGTGGCGCCTGAACGGCATGGGTTATTTCTGGGGGATGCTGACCGGCATCGTCGGGGCCCTCGTTTTCCCGCCGCTGTTCCGCGGCGTGTTCGTGGACACGGCGCCCGACGTGCTGCCGCTGTACCTGTTCCCGCTGCTCCTGCTGGTCTCGACCGTCGCCTGCGTCGTGGCCAGCCTCGTAAGCAAGCCGCAGGATGCGCAGGTTCTGAAGAACTTCTATCGCACCGTGCGCCCGTGGGGCTTCTGGAGCCCGGTGTATCGGCAGGTGCTCGAGGAAGATCCGGCGTTTCGCCGCAACGAGAACTTCCGTCGGGACATGTTCAACGTGGCGGTCGGCATCGTGGCCCAGACCTGCCTCGTGGCTGCCCCCATTTTTCTGGTCGTGAGGGAAAACATGTCATTGGTGACGACGATTGCAGTATTCGGCGCCTGCGCGCTGATACTGAAAAGGACCTGGTACGACAGGCTGAGGGACGTGCCGGCGGATTCGCGCGAGGAGCAGGATGAAGAAACGGGGCGGGCCTGGCGTGCGGCCTGAGAGCGGGAAAGCCGGCGGGGCCTACGGCCGGTTCGACGATGCGCGGCGGGAATACGTCATCACCGATCCGCGCACGCCCTACCCGTGGATCAACTACCTGGGCTGCCAGAACTTCTTCTCGCTCGTTTCCAACACGGCAGGCGGTTACAGCTTCTATCGGGACCCGCGCTTCCGCCGGTTGACGCGATACCGGTACAACAACGTGCCGCTGGACGACGGCGGCCGTTACTTCTATATCCGGGACGGCGACACGGTGTGGTCTCCCGGCTGGAAGCCCTGCCGCACGGACCTCGACGACTACGAGTGCCGGCACGGGCTCGGCTACACCCGCATCACGGGCGAAAAGAACGGCCTGCGCGCCAGCGTGCTGTTCTTCGTGCCCCTCGGGGACAATGTCGAGCTGCAGTGCCTGCGCCTCGAGAATCGCTCGGGTGCGCGCCGGCAAGTGCGGATTCACTCCCTGCTCGAGTGGTGCCTTTGGGACGCAGAGGACGACATGACGAACTTCCAGCGGAACCTCTCGACGGGAGAGGTCGAGCAGGAGGGCTCGGTGCTCTACCACAAGACGGGCTATCGGGAGCGCCGGAATCACTACGCCTGGTACAGCGTCAATCACGACCTCGTCGGCTTCGAGACGGACCGCGACGCCTTCCTCGGCCCCTACAACGGCTTCGACCGCCCGGATGCGGTCCGGCGGCAGGCACCGGCGAATTCTCTCGCGCATGGCTGGGGGCTGGTCGCGTCGCATTGCCTGGCGCTCGTTCTGGAGCCCGGGGAGGCGCGGGACCTGGTTTTCCAGCTCGGCTACGCGGAGGTGCCGGAGAACGACAAATGGTCGTCGCCGGGCGTCATCAACAAGGCGCCGGCCGAGGAGCTCATCGCCCGGTACGACAACGCCGACAGTGTGCAGAAGGCGCTGGCAACCTTGCGCGACCATTGGGAGGACCGCCTGTCCCGCTTCCAGCTGCAGTCCGCGGACGAGCGGCTCGATCGCATGGTCAACATCTGGAACCAGTATCAGTGCATGGTCACCTTCAACCTGTCGCGCAGCGCCTCGTTTTTCGAAGCAGGCATCGGGCGCGGGATGGGATTCCGGGATTCCAATCAGGACCTCCTGGGCTCGGTACACCTTGCACCCGATCGCGCGCGGCAGCGCATACTCGATCTCGCCGCGACCCAGTTCGAGGACGGCTCCGTCTATCACCAGTATCAGCCGCTGACGAAGCGCGGCAATGCCGCTATCGGCGGGAATTTCAAGGACGACCCGTTGTGGCTGATCCAGTCGACGGCTGCTTATCTGAAGGAGACGGGGGATTTCGGCATCCTCGATGAGCCGGTGCCGTTCGCGCACGACCCGGCGAACCGCGGCAGCCTGCTGCGGCACCTGAAGGCTTCCTTCGATCACGTCGTCAACAATCGGGGGCCCCACGGGCTGCCCCTGATCGGCCGGGCGGACTGGAACGACTGCCTGAATCTGAATTGCTACTCGAACAACCCCGACGAGTCCTTCCAGACAGCGGGCGACGGCGAGGGGAAGGTGGCGGAATCGATCCTGATCGCCGCCATGTTCGTGTTCTATGGCCGGGAGTACGCTCGCATCTGCGAGCAGGTGGGACGAGCCGAGGAAGCCGCACGCGCTGGCAAGAAGATCGACGCGATGATCGCGGCGATCGACAAGTACGGATGGGACGGGGATTGGTTCGTTCGCGCCTGGGACGCACAAGGCAACGTCATTGGCAGCCATGCCTGTGAGGAAGGGCGGATATTCATCGAACCGCAGGGATTCGCCGCCATGGCCGGCATCGGTGTCGCGGACGGCCGGGCGGAAAGAGCCCTGGATGCCGTCGCGCGACTCCTGGCTTGCGAGTACGGCATCGCGCTGAACTGGCCCGCCTACACCCGCTACTATCCGGAATACGGCGAGATCTCGAGCTATCCACCCGGACAGAAGGAAAACGGCGGCATTTTCTGCCACAACAACCCGTGGGTCATGATCGGCGAGACGGTGCTCGGGCGCGGCGACCGTGCCTTCGACTATTACCGTCGGCTCGCACCCGCCTGGCAGGAAGACGTGGCGCTGCGCAAGCTCGAGCCTTACGTGTATGCGCAGATGGTGGCAGGCAGGGAGGCGCGCTTCCCGGGCGAAGCGAAGAACTCATGGCTCACCGGCACTGCCGCCTGGAACTACCACGCAATCACCGAGCATATCCTCGGCATCAAGCCGGAGTATGACGGCCTGCGTATCGATCCCTGCATCCCGGCGGACTGGAGCGGGTACAACGTCACGCGCAAGTTTCGCGGCGCAACGTTCCACATCCGGATCCGGAATCCCGAGGGTGTGAACAAGGGCATCAAGTCCATCGCCGTGGATGGCGTCGAGATTGCAGGAAACCTGATCCCGGCGCCCGAACCCGGCGCAGTGCATGAAGTGCACGTGCTGATCGGTCTGGAGGCCGTACGCACGGCCTGATGCCGCATCCAGCAGTCAGCGCAACCGCACGCGCAGCAGGCTGTCGTCGGCGGTGATGTAAAGCGTGGTCTTGTCGGCGTCGAACGCGACGTTCGCGGTGGGCACGCCCGTCGCGATCGTCCCCAGCAGCTCGGCCGACGGCGTGAAGACGAGCACGCCGCCCGGTCCCGTGGCGAAGAGATTCCCCTCGTCGTCGACCTTCAGGCCGTCCGGCAGCCCCGGCCGTGCACCCACCCGCTCCGTCGCATCATAGAAGACGCTACCCGCCGACAGCGACCCGTCTCGCGACACCCGGTACGACATCCAGACGGCGTGCGCCGGGTCGGAGTTCGCCACGTAGAGGGTCCGCTCGTCCGGCGACAGGGCGAGGCCGTTGGGGCGTGTCAGGTCGTCGATCAGGAGGCGCACGCTGCTGCCATCCGGCTCGACCCGATAGACGCCGAAGACCTCGAGCTCGCGCGCCGGATCGTCCTCGCCCTGTTCCAGGCCGTAGGGCGGATCCGTGAACCAGACGTTGCCGGCGGAATCGACCGTCAGGTCGTTGGGACTGTTGAAGCGACGGCCGCGGTAGCTGTCGGCGACCGTCTCGTACACTGCCCGCGGGCGGTCCAGGCTCGCCGACATCCTCGCCACGCGCCGGTCCCCGTGCTGGCAAAGGAGCAGATCACCGTTCATGTCGAGCGCCAGGCCGTTCGCGCCGGGCTCGCCGTCTCGCGGGTCCGTGCCGGTATAGCCGGAAGGCCGCAGGAAAACGCGCACGCCCTGCCCTGGCTGCCAGGCATAAACGGTGTTCGCCGGAACATCGGAAAAAAGCAGCACCCCTTCCGCTTCGAGCCACAGAGGGCCCTCCGCCCAACGGAACCCGCGGGCCAGCACCTCGACCCGCGCGTCCGGCGCAATCACCCGGTCGAGCGCGGGGTGCGACCGCTCGATTCCCGCCTCGTCGAGCGGGCTGGACGGCTCGCCGGCCGCGGCCAACGGCAACAGCGAAGAGGCCACGAAACACAGCCATGACGAGCGCGCTGACGGAAATGCTGCTCTCACGCTCCCAGCTTCGGCGGCGCCGCCTGCGCCGGCAACAGACTTCACCGCCCCGACAGGTCGGGTGAGCGACCCGCTATGGGACGGCGGGCCAGCGGCTGCCGGGACATGCCCTCCCCGCCCGGAGCTCACCACCAGACGCCGGCGCCCGACGGCGCCGGACCGGCGCTTTCCCGAACCACCAGTTGGGCCGGGAATTCCCTGCTGACCGGCGACATGTCCCCTGTCGCGAGGCAATCGAGCAGCATCGCCGTGGCGCTGGCAGCGGTCTGCTTCGTCGGTTGCCGCACCGTCGTCAGCGGCGGCCACAGCCTCTGCGACGTCGGGATGTCGTCGTAGCCGACGATGGAAATATCGCCGGGGACCAGGTATCCGTGCCGGTGCGCCACGATCTGTGCCCCCGCCGCCATGTCGTCGTTACTGGCGAATATGGCGGTCGGCCGCTTCTCGAGCGAAACGATTTCCGTAGCGCATGCCGCGCCGGACTCGAACGTAAAATCGCCGCGCCGGATCCAGGGCGTCTCCGCGTTCAGGTGGAAGTCGCAAACCGCGTCCTGAAAGCCGCGCAGCCGATCGATACTCGCGCCCTGGTTCTCGTTGCCGATGATGAAGCCGATGTCCCTGTGCCCCAGCTTCGCGAGGTACTCCGTCATTGCATACGCTCCCGCGTGGTCGCCGACCGACACGGAGGGCGAATATTCGCCGCGGTACAGCTGGGAAACGCGGACGAAGGGAATACCGAGTTTCTGCATCTCGCCGATCAGCGTTCGCGAATCCGACAGCGGAGGAGTGACGATGAAGCCGTCGATCAGCGCCTGGCGCACGAGACCCTGAACTTCGTCCGCCGCATCCTCGATGTCGCCTGCGCAGGGGTGCAGCATCAGGTTATAGCCGCGTTCGCGACAGACGCCGAGCACCCCGTGCTGGATGTCAGGGATGAAATGGTTCACGTCATCGTCCCGATAAAGCAAGGCGACGATGAACGAGCGTTTGGCCCCCATGCGGCGCGCCGAAATGTGCGGCGTGTAGGACAGCTCCCGGACCACGGCTTCGACCTTCTCGCGCGTCGACGGCCTGACATTGGCTTCGCGATTCAGCACGCGCGATACCGTCTTGATCGAGACGCCCGCCCGGCTTGCCACGTCCTCGATGGTCACCCGCTTTGCGGCGTTGCGCTGCACTGTATCCTGTCGGCTCCAGGAGCCAAGTGATTGAGATACATGGTATGACAATGCTGTCAACGATCTCAAGCTCGAGCCGGCGCAGCTCGTGCCCCAGCAGACCCGCGGCCTGATCCGCAACCAGGGCGAGTAGCTCGCGACGCCGGCGGATCGGAAGGCAGCATGGCACTTACTTAAGCCGGTTCCGGCATCGCCTGCGGGGGGTCCTTATGAAGGAATGGCTCCCTTCGGTCCGCTTTATTTCCTTCATAAG
>CAZTAE010000011.1:0-29468 GCA_964611535.1 uncultured Woeseiaceae bacterium | reverse complement strand
TTTGCGTGCCCTGGCAGGCGGTCACCGGTCGATCGCCCACCGGCGGGCTGCCCGACCCGCCCGCGCAACCGCACAGCAGGGTCAGTGACGCGGCAATGCCGACCGGTATCCTCAACCACGGCGATCTCGAGCTCGCGGGGCTGTAGCAGGCCATTCTTTCGTAGCTCATTGGAGGCGCCCTCAGCCATTCATCTCTGTACGCTACCGGTGGGACGCACAGGAAGTCTTCACGGCTGGCTGGAAGAAGCCTTTAAGTTTCCCAACAAGGTGCGATTACGGGACCCGGCACCGCGTATCGACTACAATCCGGTGGAGGGAAATCGCGACAATCCGACAGCCACAGGACCGCTCCCATGGTGGCCGACGATGGCAGCTTCATGCTTGGCGACTGGCTGGTGGAGCCCGGCCTCGATCGCCTGTCCCGGGGACACCAGAGCGTACATCTGCGGCCTCGGGTGATGAATTTCCTGGTCTACATGGCCAGGCAGGGCGGCCGCGTCGTGAGCGCCGATGAGCTCGTGGCGGGCGTGTGGTCGGGCCGATTCATCAGCAGCGGCGCCGTCTACAATTGCGTGACCGAAGTGCGCCAGGCACTCGGCACGTTGGAAGACGGGCAGCAATATCTCGAGAACATTCCGCGGCGCGGTTACCGCCTGCGCGTCCCCGTCACGGACGCCCCGGATACCCTGGCCAACGTTGCTCACCGCCGCCCGGTCGGCATCCTCACGGCCGCTGTCGCGATCAGCGTGCTGGTTGCCTTCGGCGGCATCTTCCTTTGGTTGTATCCGTCGTACCGTGGCGGAGAGCCGGTACCGACGGCTGGCAATGCTGCGGTGCCGGCGCAGTCGATTGCGGTCTTGCCTTTCGTCAACGCAAGCGGGTCCGCGGCCGACGAATATTTTTCGGATGGCCTTACCGAGACCCTCTTGCACGCCCTTGCGCAAATACCCGACCTGCAGGTTACCGCCCGTACGTCGTCCTTCTACTTCAAGGGGCGCGATCTGGATGTACGACAGATCGGCGAACGCCTCGGTGTCAGCAACGTCCTGGCGGGCAGTGTCCAGCGCCATGGCGACAACATCCGCGTGGTGGCGCATCTGATCGATGCGAGGTCCGGCTTCCAGCTCTGGTCCAGGACCTATGACCGGACTCTGGGCGACATCATCTCCGTTCAGGACGACATTGCCGGCAGCGTTGCCCTGGCTATGAAGGTGACGCTGGCCGACAGGCCCGACGGGAGCGGAATAGCGACCACGGGAACGATCGACAGCGGCGCATACGACAGGTACTTGCGGGGACTCCACCTGATGAACGTCAATACGCTGTCGTCGCTGCCGTATGCGGAGTCTGAATTCCGGGCGGCGCTGGTGCTGGACCCGGATTTCCACGAAGCGCGGCTGCAGCTTGCTTATACCTATATGTGGCAGAGGTCGAACGGCATCCTCACCGAGACCGAACTGGTCGAGCGCACTACGCCCTTGCTAACCCGGCTTCTCGAAGACCGGCCGGACGACGGGCTGGCCCTGGCACTCGATGCGCGAATCCGTGGATACCATGGTGTTGATATCGACAAGCACCTCGCCCAATTGACGTCCGCCGTCCAGCGCACGCCCAGCGAAACGGAGCTTTACCGACGGATCGCCGACGTCCTGCGAATCGCCGGACGGCCCCGCGAGGCCCTCGAGTGGCTGGAGCGCGGCATCGAGGTGGATCCCCTGTACTCGAACCTGCATTTCGCGCGCGCCAATGTCCTGATGCAACTCGGCGACGTTGACTCGGCGGAACGGGCATATGCAACGACCATGGAACTCAATCCCGACAACCCTTCCGCCTGCGGTTACGCCCTTGAAGTGCCTTGGCGACGCAAGGAATATGTGAACTGGCTTGACGGGGCCGAGAAATGCATGGCGATGGCGCCGCTCGACTACGAGTTTCCGGTTTACCTGGCCCTCAGGCTGTACACCTTCGGGCTTCTACCGGAAGCGGATGGTTATCTGCAGCAGGCGCACTCGATCGCGCCCAACAAGCCGTACGTCAGGACGGCGCAGCTTTACCGCCTCGTTGTTTACAACGAGACCAAAGCGGCACGCGATTTGAGCGAACGTTTGCTGCGCGACGACATAGACCCAAGATGGGGGGCCTACTTCTTTGCTGCGATGGTCTTCGCCTCTACCATGATCGACCTCGGAATGAGCGACGAGGCAATGCTCACATTTGAGGAGCTCCGTCCCGGCGTCACATTGCCGGATTTTCAACCGCGGAATTACAAGGACATCGCACTCCAGTACCACGTCGCCCTGATTCGCACCGGTTCCATGGAGGCAGCCGACGCCGGCCGCTTGCTGGACACGATGACTAGCCGATGGGACCAGGTGAATTCCGCCTGGCATTCCGCCTGGCGCAGCGGGCCCGGCTTCGTGGCGGCAATAGAGATGGCTCGCGGCCGCCCGTCAGCTGCCGTCGACCTTGCCCTCCAGGATCTGGAAACCGGGATCGGCTTGCTGCTGGCCTGGGACTGGCGGCTGAGATACGAGCGGGCCTTCTACTTCAAGGCACTCGCATCCGAACCCGCGGTTGCGGAACGGCTTGCGGTGCTGCGGGCAGAGGCGGAAGCCGCTGGGGCGCAGTTGCGGGGGCACATATCCGCGAAGGCGAGCTTGCGGACGCCTTGATGCTGCCCGCAGCCATCGACTAAATTGACGTCGAACCGCCCCTGGATTTCACCATTGCCGGCAAACAACCTAGCGCAGGAGCTTCGCAGCGAGATCGACGGTTTGATCCGTCAGTTGCAGACATCGCTGGCGACGGTCGTAAGCGGCACCGATACCCGCATTGCCCTGCCG
Source organism: uncultured Woeseiaceae bacterium (assembly GCA_964611535.1). GTDB lineage: Bacteria > Pseudomonadota > Gammaproteobacteria > Steroidobacterales > Woeseiaceae > IDS-8. The sequence goes on along the minus strand of CAZTAE010000011.1, from coordinate 26,625 downwards.
CCGGGCGCGGAGGCGGCGCTCGCCGATTTCCACGAGCCGCTGCCGGCTGCCGGAAGCGGGGCGGCCCGGACGATGGAGCGGCTGCTCGAGCTCTGCGATGAGGCGGGCGGCAACACCGCCGGTCCGAAATGCTTCCACTTCGTCGTCGGCGGCAGCACGCCGGCCGCGCTCGCGGCCGATCTGCTCGCGACGGCCTACGATGCCGTCACCTACACCTGGGTCCTCTCGCCCGCCGGCGTGCAAATGGAAATCCAGGCGCTGGACTGGCTCAAGGAGCTGTTCGGCTTGCCGAAGGAATGGGCGGGCGTCATGGTCACCGGGGCGTCGATGGCCAACTTCGTCTGCCTTGCCGCGGCGCGGCAGTGGTGGGGCGAGCAGCTGGGTTTCGACGTCTCCGAAACCGGCCTTGCCGGTATGCCGCGCATGCCGATCCTGACCTCCGGGTTCGTGCACGCGAGCACGCTGAAAGTGCTGGCCATGCAGGGCATCGGCCGTGCGAATCTCGAGAAGTTCTCCGCCGATGAATTCGGCCGGCTCGATGTCGCGGCGATGAGCGAGGCGCTCGACGGGCTGAACGGCAAGCCCGCCCTCGTGATCGTCAACGCCGGCGAGGTGAACGCCGGCGAGTTCGATCCCGTGAACGACATGATCGACCTCGCGCGCAGGCACAACTGCTGGGTTCACGTCGACGGCGCATTCGGGTTGTTCGCCCGCGTATCACCCCGTACCGCGCACCTGGCCGAGGGTGTCGAACGCGCGGACTCCGTCACGGTGGACGGACATAAATGGCTGAACGTTCCGTACGACTCGGGATACGCCTTCGTCCGCGACCACGGGCTGATGGCCCGTTCCTTCCGCTACTCCGCCGACTACCTGCCCGCGGAAGACGACCCGCGCCCGACGCCCGGCGCCATCGGCCCGGAGAGCTCTCGCCGCGCGCGCAGCTTCGCCGTGTGGGCGACGCTCAAGGCTTACGGTCGGCAAGGGCAGCAGGACATCGTCGAGCATTGCCTCGACATCGCGCAGCACTTCGCGCGCCAGGTTGAGCGGGCCGACGAGCTGGAGCTGATGAACGATCCGCAGCTGAACGTCGTCGCTTTTCGCTACAACCCCGGCGGCGCGAGCGACGAGGAGCTCGACAGACTGAATGAGAGGCTGGGCGAGGCCGTGCTGGCGGACGGCCGCTTCCTTGTCGGCACGACCAGGCTCGGGCGGCGGACCGTCTTCAGGCCCGCGTTCTCCAACTGGCGCACGCGCGTCCAGGACGTCGAGGAACTCGCGGCGGTGGTCCAGACGCTCGGCCGGCAGCTGCCGTAGCGGCGCGTCCGCGCAAGCGCGTGGCGCTCATGCTCCGGCAGGTCCGCGCGGGCCTGCTCGCGCGTCAGACGCGGTAGCCTTCCCTCGACAGTGGCAACGTCCGCACCCGCTGGCCCGTCGCGGCATGGATGGCGTTGCAGATCGCCGGCGCGACGGGGGGCAGTGCCGGCTCGCCAACGCCAGTGGGCGGGTAGCTCGAGGCGACGAAGTGCACCTCGACTTCCGGTGCATGCGGCATGCGCAGGAGCGGGTAGCGATCGAAATTGGATTGCTCGACGCGGCCGTTCTCGAAGGTGATCTCCAGTCCCATCGCGGTGCTGAAGCCGTCGATGACGGACCCTTCGCACTGGTTCTCGGCCCCGCTCAGGTTGATGATCGGCCCGATGTCACCGGCGACGGTGACCTTGTGCACCGTCAGCTTCCGGTTCGCGTCGACGCTGACTTCCGCCACTTCGGCGAAGTGGCCGGCGTGGCTGAAGTGGAACGCGAGTCCCAGGCCCCGCCCGCGCGGCAGTTTCCGGCCCCAACCCGCCTTCCCGGCTGCGAGCCGCAGCACGCCGGCGGCACGCCCGGTGTTCAGGGACCGGGGCTCGCCCGGTGCAAGCCACCGCGGTTCTCCCATCACCTCCAGCAAAAACTCCAGGTGATCGCGGCCGGCGGCGACGGCACACTCGTGCAGGAAGCATTGCACGGCGAACGCGATTCCGTTCGACCCGGGCGCCCGCCAGGGGCCCGTCGGCATTTTGGTCGCGATCAGGGACTGTGCCATGCGGGCGTTCGGCAACACGTTCGCAGGGAACTCCGTGGGAGACAGGCCGCTGCTCGTGGCCGGCTCCGCCCCGTCGTGCGTGAACGTGATGAAGTGATCCTGGAACGCCGACAGCTTGCCCGCATCACTGAGCGCCGCCTTGAAGGAGTGGAAGCCGCCGGGACGGTAGAAGTCGAACTGCAGGTCGTCTTCGCGTGACCACTGCACCTTGACCGGGCGGCCCGTGCGCTTCGCGATCGCCGCGACCTCTATCACGCTGTCGTTCGCCAGGCGCCGGCCGAAACCGCCGCCGCCCCGCAACTGGTGCAGGGTGATCTTTTGCTCGGGCACGTCGAGCAGCGCGGCGACGCCTTCGACCGCCGCCTGCGGCGTCTGGGTCGGCGCCCAGATCTCGATGCTGCCGTCGTCCTTGCACCACGCCGTGCAGTTCTGCGGTTCCAGGTCGGCGTGCGCAACGAACGGATAGGCATAGAAGGCATCGACGGATTTCGCCGCCTTCCCGAACGCGGCGTCGACGTCGCCTGTCTCGCCCAGCGTCTCCTGCGGCTTCCCTGTGGCGAGCCGGCGCGCTTCGTCCGTGGCGGCAGACCAGCTGTCGTGCGAGGCGTTCTCCTCGTCCCACTCGACCTCGAGCTCGCGTGCTGCCTGGAACGCCTGCCAGGTGGAGTCGGCGACGATCGCGACGCCGGAGAGCATGGAGGCGGCCGAAGGGTTGAACGCTATCGGCTCGCCTTGCGCCTCCAGCAGAAAGACGTCCCGGACCCCCGGGAGTGACTTCACGTGCGCCAGATTGGCGGATGCCGCGCGCGCGCCGATGGCGGGCGCTTTCACGCAGGCGGCGTACAGCATGTCCGGCAGCCGTTGGTCGATGCCGAACAGCGGCTTTCCGGTGACGATGGCAATGTTGTCGACCCCCGTGACGCGCTTGCCGAGCAGGCGGTAGTCCTCGCGGTCCTTGAGCGGTACGGCGTCGGCGTCCGGCACCGGCAACCCGGCCGCGCGCTCCGCCAGCTCGCCGTAGCCGAGGCGACGGCCGGATGCCGAATGCACGACGTAGCCCGCCTCGGTCGTCAGCTCCGATTCCGCGACCTCCAGGCGCTTTGCCGCGGCGCTCACCAGCATCGCGCGGGCGACGGCGCCGGCGCGGCGGAGCGGGTCCCAGTTCATCGGAACGGACAGCGAGCCGCCGGCAAACTGCGGGCCGTAGCGCTCCTCGCTGATTTCCGACTGTTCGACGCGCACCCGCGTCCAGTCCGCGTCGAGCTCCTCCGCGACGATCATCGGCAGCGACGTCTTGACGCCCTGGCCGACCTCCGGGTTCTTGGCGTAGAGGATGACGGCGCCGTCGGGCGCAATGCGAAGGTACGGGTTGGGCGAGAAATTCCCGCTGCCGCTGCCGGTGGCCGCTGTTGCGTGCCTTGCGGCCGGGCCCGGCGCGAAACCCAGCACCAGGCCGCCCCCGACCAGGCCGGTGATCTTCATGAACTGGCGCCGGTCGACTGCCGCAGGTCGCCTCGAGGCGCTTCCTGCCGGCTGCATGAATCCGGGCAGGTAGGGATCGGCCACCGTCCGCCCGTCGCTCATGGTGCCTCCTCCGCTTTCGCGCCTGCCGCCGTGTGGACGGCCTTGCGGATCCTGGTGTAGGTGCCGCAGCGGCAGAGGTTGCGCGACATGGCGCGGTCGATGTCCCGGTCGCTCGGTCGCGGGTTGCTTTCCAGCAGCGCCACCGCACTCATGATCTGCCCCGCCTGGCAATAGCCGCACTGGGGGACATCCTCGTCGACCCATGCCTGCTGCACGGGATGCAGTGTGCCGTCGTCAGCCACGAGTCCTTCTATCGTCCTGATCCGCCTTTCGGCGACCGACTGCACCGGCAATTGACAGGATTGCCGCGGTTCGCCGTCGACGTGCACCATGCAGGCGCTGCACTGACTGATGCCGCAACCGTATTTCGTTCCGACCAGCCCCAGCACGTCCCGCAGGACCCACAGCAGCGGCGTCGAGGGATCGATATCGCCCAGGTCGTGCGACCGGCTGTTGACGTTGAGTTGCATGGGCGCCTCCAGATGCGCTCGGCAGGACTGATGCGGGGAGGCTCACGAGTCTCTGTCAATTCGAGGCGCGAGGCAAGCTGATCAGGAGCGTCGGAGCAGCATAGTGGGGACCAGGGGACGGGGAGGACCGGAAAACCGGGCCGAAGTGGGGGCAGCCCGTTCGGCTTCTACTGCACAGACTCCCGGGCCGGGGCCGGTCGCATGCGGTCGTGCAGGTCACGCCCGACCCCGGCGATCAGCTCGATGGTGGTATCGATGTCCGGTCGTGTCGTACGGAAATTGACGACGCAGGCACGCAGCAGATAGTCGCCGTCGACGCAGGCGTTCGAGACGAAGGCCTGCCCGCTCCGCTGAACCTCGGCCAGCACCGCCTTGTTGAGCCGGTTCAGGTAGCTGCCATGAACGCCTTCGGATCCCTGCAGATCTTCCGGGACATAACGGAATGTTGCGATGCTCAGGTTGAGTGTCCGCGCTTCGAAGTCGGGGCGGCCGGCGACGGTTCGATGGAGGTGTCGGGCCAGGGCCAGGTTGTCCCTGATCATCTGCCGATACCCCTGCAGGCCGGCGCAACGCAGGCCCAGCCAGACCTTCAGGGCGCGAAATCCCCGCGAATTCTGCAGGCCGTGCTGGTAATAATCGATACCCGCGACGTCCTCGCCGTTGAAATGGTAGTAGTTCGGGCGGAATTCGAAAGCGTTGCGCAGGGCGTCCGGATCCCGCGTCAGGATGCACGCCGCCTCCATCGGGCTGTAGAGCCATTTGTGGGGATCGATCGCAACGGAATCCGCCAGCGAAAGCGCACGCAGATCATCCGGTGATTCGGGCAGCAGGGCTGCCGGTGCTCCGTAGGCGCCGTCGACATGCAGCCAGACCTGCTCCTCCTGGCACCACGCCGCGAGCTCGCGCAGCGGGTCGATCGCGCCTGTACTGACGGTGCCGGCCGTACCGACGACGAGAAACGGCAGGTGCCCGTCGCGCCTGTCCGCGGCCACCTGTCGCCGCAGCGCCACGAGGCTCATTCTCTGCTCGCGATCGGTCTCGATCCAGCGAACCGCCGTTGCACCGTGGCCGCATACATCCGCCGCCTTGTCTATCCACGTGTGGGTTTCGCCCGACACGTAGGCGGTCAGCTTCCGCTCCCCGCCGAGCCCGTCCCGGCGAACATCGTGCGGCGTCATCGCGCGCCGCGCCGCGACGAAACCGTGGAAGTTTGCCGCATTGCCGCCGCTGACCATGATCCCCCCGCCATCACCGGGAAATCCGATCATCTCTGCGATCCAGCGGACGGTTTGGGTCTCGATCTCGCTTGCAACCGGCGACAGTTCCCACTTCGCCACATTCGGATTGATCGCTGCGGCCAGCAGGTCGGCCAATGCTCCGAGCGGGGTCGCCGATGCCGAGATGTAGCCGAGGAAGCGGGGATGGCCGTTGTGCAGCGAGTTGTCGAACAGCAGTGGAGCGACCTCCTCGAGCAGATCCCGGGCCGCGGTGCCCTGTTCCGGCAGCGCGCCGTGGCCCAGCAGCGAGCGGATCTCCGAGCGGCTCTTCGCCGTCGTCAGCCGGCGCCGGGGCAGGGAATCGTAGAACGCGGCGATGTCCTCGACGAGCTGGTGGCCCAGCTGCCGGAACTCGGCTCCGCTCATCGCCAGCGCCGGGCTTCGGGAGTCGCCGATTTCGTGCGGGAGTGTCTCGTTCATCAGGCGCGGCCGCTCTTGTGAACCAGGAACTCGAGGTAGTCGGCCGGAACGAGCACGGTACCGTCGCCGGCTTCGTTGAACCGGGCGACGAGCGCCAGCAGCTCGAAGGAAAGGCGCTCGCGCCGTTCCGTATCGATCGTCAGATAGATGTTGCGCAGCGGCTGGCCCGGAAGCCTCCAGCCCCTGAGCCATTCATCCGGCGTCGGGAAGCGCCAGGCATGCGTGCGGACAGCGGCGCCGAGTGCGTCCGCGGAGCCGCCGAAGAGGCCGTTCAGGTACTCCCGGCTTCCCCAGTCGAGGGGACTGCTGTCACGTCGCGTCGCAAGATGGCCGGCAATGACGGATATGAGCTCGCCATTGAAGCTTTGCGGGGTCCAGCAGGCCAGCCCGATGCGGCCGCCCGGACGGCATACCCGCAGGAACTCGCGTGCCATCCGGTCGTGATCCGGCGCGAACATCGCGCCGAAGCTCGACAGGACGACGTCGAACGACGCTTCGGGGAACGGGAGATCGTCGACGGCCCCGAGTTCCGCCGCGGCGTTCCCGGCGGTGACCTCCAGCACTCCCTCGCCGGAGGCGACGTCCAGCGCCCGGCAGAGGCGCGCGCGGGCTGCGTGAAACGTGTTGCCGGCGTCCGGCGCACGGTCCAGGCTCCACGTCGTCCACTGTCGAGCTGCGGGTTTCACCGGATCGGGACGGTAAAAGGCGGGACTGGCGGGTGCCGTGCGCGGCATGTCGCGCGCAGCTATCATGGGTTGCGAAGAGATCGACATTTTTCTGGCCTCCACGGTCAGGTTTCCGGACACGGGAAGCAGAATAGGGGTGGGAACGGCAGCGAGCTTGCGGACCGGCTGGAGAAACCCGGGAGATTTCCTGCAGATCGCCGGGTTGCGTGTCGTACCGGATGAATCTGGATAGCGATGATCTACAGGTTCGGACAGTTTGAGCTGGATACGGGCTGTTTCGAGCTGCGCAGGGACCGCGTGCCTGTCCCGCTGGAGCCCCAGGTCTTTCGGCTGCTGGCCCTGCTCGTGTCGAACCGGGACCGGATGGTCTCCAAGGACGAGATCGTCGAACAAGTGTGGAACGGACGGATCGTCTCCGACGCGGCGTTGAGCAGCCGCGTCAAGTCGGCACGCCAGGCGCTCGGCGACGACGGCAAGTCACAGCGCCTGATCCGCACGGTCCACGGCAGGGGCTTCAGGTTCGTCGGCGACGCAAGCTGCGAGGAAGGCGGCGAGGGAGGAATCGGCAGCCAAGAGGCGGATAACGAGGCAAGGGCGGAGGGCGTATGCCGGCCCGCCATTGCCGTCCTGCCGTTTGCCAACCTGTCGAGTGACCCGGACCAGGAATACTTTTCGGATGCCATCAGCCAGGACATCATCACGAACCTCTCGAAGCACCGTTGGCTCGACGTCGCGGCAAGAAACGCATCCTTCGGCTACAAGGGCAAGGACGTCGACGTCCGTCAGCTCGCGCGCGACCTTGGCGTAAGCTACATCGTCGACGGCAGTGTGCGGCGGGCAGGCAAGAGAATACGCGTTACCGCACAGTTGATCGACGCGCTTACCGGCAACCAGCGGTGGGCCGACCGCTACGATCGGGAGCTGGAGGACGTCTTCGCGGTCCAGGACGAGATCACGATGAAGATCGTCGCCCGCCTCGAGCCCGCCATCGGCGCCGCTGAGCGGCAGAAAACGGTAAGGGCCGTGCGCCACGACCTGCAGGCCTGGGATTGTTATCACCTCGGCGTGTTTCACTTCTTCAAATTCACGGCGGAGGACAACCAGGAAGCCCAGAGGCTTCTTCAGCGCAGCCGGGATCTGGACCCGCACTTCGGCGAAGCGCATGCCTGGTGGGCCTACGCCGTCGTACTCGGCATGGTGTACTGGGATACGGAACCTTCCAGCGAGCTCCTGGACGAGGCGCTGGCCGCCACGAATCTTGCGCTGACCCTGGACGACCAGAATGCGGTCTTCTATGCGTTGAAGGCGCGCGTACAGCTGGCCAGGCGCGAGTACCACAGCGCCCTGGCCGAGAATGAGCTGGCCATCGGCCTCAATCCGACGTTCGCCGCGGCGCATTGCGGTCTGGCCGATTCCCTGGCGTATGAAGGCCGCTACGAGGAAGCCGTCGACAGCTTCCGGCGGGCGATCGAGCTCAGCCCGAACGATCCGCAGCGGTGGGCCTTCCTGACCTACGGCGCGCTCGCGCACGTCTTCAAGGGCGATTTCGGAACCGCCGTGGAATGGGCCGACAGGGCGCGCGAAATCCCCAACTGCCAGTACTGGGCCACGGCACACAAGGCGGTAGCACTCGCCCACCTGGGCGATCTGACGGGTGCAAGGCGTGCGGTGGAGCTCCTGCTTCGCGAGCAGCCCGAATTCACGGCCGAGTTCGCCAGGCGAAAGCTGTTTTACCTGAAGGACCCCGGTCAGCTGAGAACCTACATGGAAGGCCTGTCGCTCGCGGGCGTCCCCGGGTCGGGCGGCGGCTGACCGGCAGCTTGCGGCTGGAGTTGCTTGCCCTTGCCGTAGCCGGAACGGCTACAATCCGCCCTCATGGCAAAAGTCCTTACTGTCCTCATTCTGTTGCTTGCCGCGGCCGGCGCCGCCTGGTACATCGCCGGCCGCGCCGATCCGCCCGTCATCGAGATCGTCCAGCCGGCGCGTCTGGTCGGCCAGACCGGCGACCTCGAGCTGACGATCGCCACGCCCGGCGGCCACCTCACGCAACTGGACGTCGCCCTCCGGCAGGACGATACGCTGCTGCCCGTGTTCAGCCTCGCGGGCGCCGAGCCCGCGGAGCTCGCCCGGGACGGGGATCTGTTGCGCCTGACCCGCCCGATCGGCAAGCGCGACGTGCCGCAGCTCGAGGCCGGTTCGTTGACGATCCAGGTGACGGCGGTGCGGCCGGTGCTGTTCGGCCTGCGGGAAATCGCCGGCTTCGCGAGCCGCGAGGTCGAAGTGCGGCTGACGCCGCCGCAGATCGGCATCGCCTCGCAGTTTCACTACATCAACCACGGCGGCTCGGAGTTGGCCGTGTACCGGGTCAGGCCGGCGGACGTCGACTCGGGCGTGCGCGTGGGGGACTACGAGTACCCGGGATATCCTGCGACCGGCGCCGGCATCGAAGGCGCGGACCCCGGGCTGCGGGTCGCTTTCTTCGCGCTCCTGTGGGACCAGGAGGTCGACACACCCATCAGCCTGTATGCCCGCGACGAGGTCGGCAACGAATCCCGCGCAAGCTTCGACTACCGCGTGTTCCCGAAGGCTTTCCGCAAAAGCCGGATAACGCTGAACGATCGCTTCCTGCAGAAGGTCGTGCCGGAAATCCTGTACAACACCCCGGAGCTCGAGGTGGAGGACCCTTCCGACCTGCTCGCCTCGTACTTGCGTATCAACCGTGACCTGCGCCGCCGGAACAACGCTCGTATCGCCGCAATGGCGGGCTCGACCGCGCCCGAGGTCCTCTGGCAGGGGCCGTTCAAACAGCTCCTCAATACCGCCGTAGAGGCGGGGTTCGCGGACCAGCGCAGCTACGTCTACCAGGGCGACGAGGTCGACCAGCAGGTCCATCTGGGTTTCGACCTTGCCTCGACCACCAACGCGCCCGTCCTGGCCGCGAACAGCGGCAGGGTCGTGCACGCCGGCTGGCTCGGCATCTACGGCAACTGCGTCATCGTCGATCACGGCATGGGCCTGCAGTCGCTGTACGCGCACCTCTCGACCCTCGAAGTGGGGGCCGGCGATGCCGTGCAGAAGGACCAGCGACTCGGTTTGAGCGGGGAAACCGGGCTCGCCGGCGGCGATCATCTGCACTTCACGATGCTGCTCGGTGGCCACGCCGTGACGCCGATCGACTGGTGGAGTCGGCAGTGGGTCGACGACCGGATCGTGCGGAAGCTGCGCCAGGCGGCACCCACCGACGAGCCAGCGGCGGCAGGGCAATAAGGCCCAGACACGCGACGGCTTCATGCCGCCACGGCGACTTCGTCGCCCGGTAGTCGAGGCCGGCGGCGGCCTCAGGCGGCGGGCCGCTCCTCGGCCTGCAGCCGGGCGGCGATTTTCGGCCACCAGCCCTCCAGCGGATAGGCGCGCTCGAAGAACCGGGCGAAAGCCCGCACCTTGGCAGGCAGATAACGGTTGCCGGGGTAGGCGAGCATGAGCGGCAGCGACTGCGCGTTGTGCTCGGTGAGGACCGGCCGGAGCTGTCCGTCCATGACGGCCCGGAACGCCAGCGCATCCGGAACCTGCGCGATGCCCGCGCCGGCCCGCGCGGCGGCGACGGCGGCGTCCAGCGACGTCAGCCAGAGGTTGCCGCTCGGCATGAGGCTCGTGCGAACGCCGTTGTCGTCGAACAGCCATTCACGCGCCCGGCCCGTCGATGGCGATATGAACCGGATGCAGTTGTGCTCCGCCAGCTCCTCGATCGTCCGCGGTGCGCCTTTTTCCTCGAGGTAGGCCGGTGAAGCGCAGGTCAACCAGTTTGAGGTGAAGAGCTTGCGGGCGACAAGCGGCGAATCCTGCGAGATCTCCACGGCGCGCAACGCGCAATCGATCCCTTCTTCCACCAGATTGACGGCACGGTCCGTGACGATCACTTCCACGCTGAGCGCCGGGTACTGCTGCATGAAGTCGCGGAGCAACGGGAAAAAACCGAGCGCTTCGAAGGATTGCGCGATCGACACGCGCAGACGGCCGCGCGGTGAGGCTTTAGCCGTGGAGAGGTTGTCCTCTACCTCGGCAATTTCCCCCAGTATGCGGACGCAGTCGTTGTAGTACGAGCTGCCATCCTCCGTGAGGCTCAGCCGACGGGTCGTCCGGTTCAGGAGGCGGACGCCGAGCCGCTTCTCCAGCTGTGACAGGGCAGTGGTGACCGATGCGCGTGAAATGCCGAGATCGTCGGCAGCGCGTGCAAAGGCTCCTTGCTCGACGACGCGAACGAACACGCGCATGCAATGAAGCTGGTCCATCCGATTGTTCCGACTTTCCGAATAACCAATTCAACTGGCCGATATTTATTCGGGACCGGGCGCCGCCTACAGTGCGCCTCCCCGGTATCGCCGTCAATACGTTCCTGAGCGGCCGCAGGCCGACCCGCCGATGCCGTCCCGTTTCAGTGCAAAGGATGAAGACATGATCGGAAAGAAGACCATCGCAGTCGCCGGCGCGACGGGCGCTCAGGGCGGCGGCCTTGCCAGGGCGATACTGGCCGACCCGGACGGCGCCTTTTCGGTACGGGCCCTGACCCGCAAGCCGGGCTCGGACGAGGCCCGGAAGCTGGCCGACGCGGGCGCCCGGGTCGTCGAGGCCGATCTGGACGATCCGGCTTCCGTTCGCGAGGCTTTCGAAGGCGCTTACGGGGCCTTCTGCGTGACCAACTTCTGGGAGCACTTTTCGCCCGAGCGCGAACAGTCCCAGGCCCGGCACATGGCCGAGGCGGCGGCGAAGGCGGAGCTCAGGCACGTCATCTGGTCGACGCTGGAGGACGTGCGGCGCTACGTGCCGCTTTCCAACACCTCGATGCCGACCCTGAACGGCAAGTACAAGGTGCCGCACTTCGACGGCAAGGGCGCAATCGATCATGCCTTCACCGATCAGGGGGTGCCGACCTCCTTCCTGCTCGCCTCCTTCTACTGGGAGAACCTGATCCACTTCGGCATGGGTCCGCGCGACAACGGGCGAGGCGAGCTGGTGCTGACGCTGCCGATGGACGACCGGAAGCTGACCGGCATCGCCGCGGCCGACATCGGCAAGTGCGCTTACGGCATCTTCCGGCGCGGCCCGGACGCGGCCGGCAAGCGGTTCGGGCTGGCGGGCGAGCACCTGACGGGCGAAGCGATGGCTGCGGCGCTCAGCCGGGCCATGGGCCGAACCGTCCGCTACCAGCCCCTGTCGCTCGCCGAGTATCGCCGCCTCGACTTTCCGGGCGCCGATGACCTCGCCAACATGTTCCAGTTCTATTGCGACTTCGAGGAGCTCGTCTGCCAGTCGCGTTCCGTGGAGGCGTCGCGCTCTCTGAATCCGGCGCTGCAGAGCTTTGGCGACTGGTTGGCGGTAAACGCAAGCCGCATCCCGGTGCTGTAGGCGCACGCTGGCGGTCGGTCATGGCGAGTCGTCGGCTAACGGGCCTCTTCGCGCTTGGGCTGGCGGGCATGGCGGCGGCGTGGGCGGCATTGCCGGGCGCCGGCGCCGGCACGGACTCCCCGCAGCCGCTGCCGCAGAAGCTCAGCGAAACCGGACTGTATCTGCCGGGCACGAAGGACATCGCTCCGGGCAACCTTGCCTACGCGCCGCAATACACGCTGTGGTCCGACGGCGCCGCGAAGCGCCGCTGGCTGTACCTGCCCCCCGGCAGCAGCATCGATGCCGCAAATCCCGATACGTGGGAGTTTCCCCGGGGCACCCGGTTGTGGAAGGAGTTCGGTTACGCGGCGCCTGTCGAGACGCGCCTCGTCGAGCGTCTCGCCGACGGGTCGTGGCGGTTCGCTGCCTACGTCTGGGACGCCGACGGGGGCGATGCGCGGCTGGCGCCCGCCGACGGCATTCCGCGCCTGGCCGCGCCCGATGCCCCCGGCGGCGTATACGCGATTCCTTCCCGGGACGATTGCCGTGCCTGTCACGAGGCCGCCGCCGTGCCGGTCCTCGGCCTGAGCGCGCTGCAACTTTCACCCGATCGCGATGCCGCGGCGCCGCATGCCGAGAAGCCGGGGGCGGGTCACGTCGATCTGCACGGCCTGCACGAGCGCGGGCTGCTGCGGAACCTTCCCGAACGCGTGCTGACCAGTCCGCCGCGGATTGCAGCACCCACACCTGGCGCCCGCGCGGCGCTCGGTTACCTGCATGCCAACTGCGGGCACTGCCACAACGACGACGGGCCGCTCGCGGACCTGGACCTGAGCCTGCAGCAGTCGGCTGTCATGGGCAGCGGCGGTCCGGCGCGGACGCTCGAGACGCTGGTCGGCTACCCGAGCGAATTCCGATTGCAGCACGTCGACATGCGGCTGGTTCCCGGCGCACACGAACTGAGCATGCTGCTGGCGAGGATGCGCTCACGCAATCCATTCGTGCAAATGCCGCCGCTCGGCACGCGGGTGAGCGACGCAGACGCAAACGCACTGATCGAACACTGGATCGAGCACGATCTCCAGCCACAAGAGGAAAACGCCAAATGAAGACCACCACCAAGCCCTGCCCGCTGGCGCTGGCCGCCGCGGTTATGCTGCTCGCGGGCATCGATCAGGAGGCCGTCGCCGGGGACACCGCAACGGCGTCATCTGCCGAATCCCGGGTAGAGCGCGGGAGGTATCTGGTTACCACCTCCGGCTGCCACGACTGCCACACGCCGATGAAGATGGGGCCGAACGGGCCGGAACCCGATATGTCGCGCATGCTGTCGGGGCACCCCGAGGCGCTGGAGATACCCGACCCACCGGCACTGCCTCCCGGCCCGTGGCTGGTGACCGCGTCCGAAACGATGACCGCGTGGGCCGGGCCCTGGGGCGTGAGCTTCACCGCGAACCTGACGCCGGACCGGGAAACGGGCATCGGCAAGTGGACCGAGCGGAACTTCATCGAGACGATCCGTACGGGGCGGCGCATGGGCCGCGGCCGCCTCATCCTGCCGCCGATGCCGATTCCCGTGTACAAGCAGATGACCGACGAGGACCTCGCGGCGATCTTCGCGTACCTGCAGAGCATCGAGCCGGTGAAGAATCGCGTGCCGACGCCGCGGCTGGGCGAAGGTGCGGACACGATGACGGACTGATGGCGCACCCGGCACGGGACTTGCATGCTGCCTCGGTGGTGGCCCGCCGGGGCAGGAGCCTGGCGAGCGGGGCCAGGTCAACAGGAGGACGATGATGAACAGGACGCTGTTAGCCGTGGCCGTTGCGGCCTGGAGCCTGGCGGTGGCGGGATGCGACGTCGAGCAGACCGAGGAGGGGGAGATGCCGGACGTCGACGTCGAAGGCGGTCAGGTGCCCGAGTACGACGTGGACGCGCCGGACGTGGATGTCGGGACGGAGGAGAGGACCATCACCGTGCCGGACGTCGACGTGAATCCGCCAGAGGACGAGGAAGCGCCGGTCGAGGAGGAGGACCCGCCGGACCGGCAATAGCGCCGGCGCTCGTATCGGGCGAGGCGCGGCCGCAGGTCGGCCGGCTGCCAGATCACGACATCGACTCGATGAAGCGGCTGGCCTCCGCGATCGCCCGCTCCATCTCTTCTACGAGCGTTGCGGTGGCTTCTTCGAGGCTGACCAGTTCGTCCTGGAGCGCGCCGATGGCGCGCGCATTCAGGTTGTGCCGCAGGAACATGACCTGGTCGTTGAAGAGCGTCAGCACGGGTTCCATCGTCCGTTCGGCCCGATGCATCGCGTTCGCCACCTCCTGGTATTCGCTGCGGGTGTCGGCAAGCAGGCTGCGGCTTTGCCGCGCCAGATCCGGGTCCGAGTAGGCGCCGATCTCCTCCTCCCATTCCTCGAACAGATCCCCGGCGACCTGCTCCACCCGATCGATGCGCTCGCGCACCTCCTCGGCGCGCTGCTCGCTGCGCTGGTGCTCCGCATTCAGGCGGTCGTAAACCTCCTCCAGGTCGCCTGCTTCGACGGCGACGACGCTCCGGTACTGCTCGAGCGCCGAGCTGAACTGTTCCTTGGCGTCTTCCTGGGCGTCCCGCGTCTCCCCGATCCGGTCGACCAGTATGTCGCGTTTCTCGATGCCGAGTGACTCGAGCGCCCGGTAATAGGTGCTCGTGCAGGAAGCGAGCAGCAGGGCTCCCGCCCCGATTGCAAGCACGCCTGAAGATCCGGTTCGTTTCATGGGCAAGTCTCCTGACATCGCCGGCTCAGACGGCTGCAAGGTTCCACAGCCATTGAACCAGGCGAAACACAAGGAACAGAACCAGCAAGATCAGTGCCAACCCGGCGGCCAGGGTGAGAATCACCCTGCCCCAGCTGCTTCTGCGGGTTCGGCGTTCGTCGGCCAGATACTGCTGCATCAGGCCGATGTTGCGGCGGTTGGCCTTGAAGCCGAAATCGAAAAGGTCGCCGAGCACCGGTATCGCCCCGACCACGAAGTCGAGCAGCACGTTGCCGAGCATCCGGGTCATCACGATACGGGGCACGCCGAAGTGCCGTGCCCGCAGCAGGATGTAGCTGGACGCGGCAAGCCCCGCCGCATCGCCGATGCCGGGGATCAGCCCGACGATCCCGTCCAGGCCGATACGGTACCCGCCCGGCAGTGGGACCGACTCGTCCAGCAGCCATGCCAGGCGGCGCAGTTCGCGAGCCGAGGCGCTCTCAGCCTGTCCTTCACCTGTTGCTGCCATTTGATCCACCTGTAGCCAGGTGCATGCGGCGAGCGTCGATCGTCCGCATCGTACCAGTTGTCGTTCAAAAAGAAGTTGACGCTACGGTGCAAGTGTCGCTGCCGCCGACCCGGATGGTGACCCGCTGACCTACTGCTGGGAGATCATGCGCGAAAGCACCGCCACCCAGACGGGCGGCGACCGCGAGGAGGTCCCGGAAATCCTGCGCGGCCTGCTCGATGCGGCGGATCGGCCGAACGTCGTCCTGACGGCGCCGCCAGAACCGGGCGCTTACCGGCTGTTCGTCTACGTCTACGACGGCAGCGGCAAAGCCGGGCATGCCAACCTCCCCTTCCGGGTCGAATAGCCGCGCCAGGCGCTTCGGGGCTGCCTTGACGCCCGTTCGCGGGCTCCGTAAATTTGGCCCGGCGTTGGGGCAGGCATGACGGCGGTCGCGGCCGCAACGGGTGTCAGGCGCAGCACAGCAACTCGGCCCACTCGAGATCCCCTTGCGAGTCGTCGCAGGAACGCTGCGCCCGGGACGGTCGGCGTGCGCGGGATAGCAGGAGAAGAACAATGACACACGTCGTGGGCCTGGGTGCCGTGCTGTTCGCGCTCTGGCTGGGGCTGTCCGGCCATTACGAGCCCCTGTTCTTCGCGTTCGGGCTCGCGGCGACCGCGCTCTGCGTGTGGATCGCGCAGCGCATGGACGTCGCCGACCACGAGGGCGTGCCGCTGCGGCTAGGGCTGCGCACGCCGCTCTACTGGCCGTGGCTTGCGTGGCAGATCGCGAAGTCGAACGTCGACGTCGCGCGCCGCATCCTGGACCCGCGCCTGCCGATCTCCCCGACGACGATCCGCCTGCGCGCCGCGCAGCGCACGCCGCTCAGCCGCGTCGTGTACGCGAACTCGATCACCCTGACGCCGGGGACGGTGTCGATGAGCATCGACGGAGACGAGATTCTCGTGCACGCGTTGACGGAGGAGAGCGCCCGTGCACTGGAAGCCGGCGCGATGAGCCGTCGCGTATCGGCCTTCGAGGGCGGTGTCCGATGACCACGATGACCGTGCTGACGGCGACCGGAGCCGCCATCCTCGTCACCATGGCCCTCGCGCTGGCGCGAGCGCTTGCCGGGCCGACGCTTTACGACCGCATCCTGGCCGTCAACGTGTTCAATACGAAGACCGTCCTGATCATCGCAGTGATGGGCTTTCTGACCGAACGTCCGGAGTTCATGGACGTCGCCCTCGTCTACGCCCTCATCAGCTTCGTGGCGGTCATCGCCGTGCTGAAGTTCTTCGCATACGGCGACTTCAGTGCCGGCGCCCGCGGCAAGGGAGAGGATTGAGTGACGGTTACCTCCCCAGCGGCGGCACCGCTCGCCGCCGTTGCCATTGACGGGCAGGAATGGGCCGCCGCGGCCGGCAGCCCGGGCCGCGAGCAGCGAGGATGATCGTCGAGGCAGCAAGCTGGGTACTGCTCGCCGGCGGTTCCTTCTTCCTGCTGGTCGGCGGCATCGGGCTCTGGCGGATGCCGAACTTCTTCACCCGGCTGCACGCGGCCGGCGTGACCGACACCGGCGGAGCCGGGCTCATGCTCACGGGGCTCATGCTCCAGTCGGGATGGGACCTGGTCACCATCAAGCTGCTGCTGGCGCTGTTCTTCATCCTGTTCACCAGTCCGACCGCGGCTCACGCGCTCGCGAGGACCGCCTTGCAGGAGGGCATGGAACCCGGCCACGGTGACGGGGCGGGGTTGCGCGACGGCGGACCGGCGCCGCAGCGCGGCGATAACTGAGGGCGGGGCTGCCATGGTCAGCATCATCGACATCGCCCTGCTCGCGTTTCTCGCAGTCACCGCCATGGCGCTCATCGTGCAGCGCAACCTGTTCACGGTCGTGATGCTGTTCGGCATCTACAATCTCCTGAGCGCCGGCCTCTTCGTGTTGCTCGACGCCGTGGACGTTGCGCTGACGGAGGCGTCGGTCGGCGCCGGCATCATGACCATACTGATGCTCGGGACGCTGGTGCTTACCTCGAGCAAGGAGAAACGCCGCGGGCGCCACTCCGGTCCGCTGCCGGTGATCCTGATCCTGATCACGGGGGCGGCGCTCATCTACGGCACGCTGGACATGCCGCGCTTCGGCGATCCCGAAGCACCCACCCGCGACCACGTGATTCCCCGCTACATCGAGGAATCGCCGACGGAAATCGGCATCCCGAACATGGTGACTTCGGTGCTGGCAAGCTATCGGGGTTACGACACCCTCGGCGAGGTGCTCGTCATCTTCGTTGCCGGCGTCGGCGTGCTGATCCTGTTCTCGGGCGGCCGTGCGCGCCGCCGGGACGAGCGGCGCGGCGGAGAGGAGCAATGAAGGACCTGGTCGTACTGCGCGTCGTCGCGAAGCTGCTGTTGCCGATGATCCTGCTGTTTGCGCTGTACGTGCAGCTTCACGGCGACTACGGCCCCGGCGGCGGCTTCCAGGCCGGCATCCTGTTCGCCGCGGGCATCGTGCTTTACACGCTCATCTACGGACTCGACGCCGCCGAGCAGGTGATCCGTCCGTGGGTGGCGCACACGATGTGTGCCGTGGGTGTCCTGCTCTACGGCGGCATCGGCGTGCTCACCATGCTGGCGGGCGGGAACTTCCTGGACTACAGCCAGCTCGCGGAGAGCCCTCAGGCCGGGCAGCACCTCGGCATCATGCTCATCGAGCTCGGCGTCGGCATCACGGTCGCCGGTGTCGCGATCACGCTGTTCTTGGCTTTTGCCGGACGGGGCCGCTGACATGGACCTGCTGGGTCACTACAACTACTGGATCGTCATCGTGCTGATGATGTCCGGCTTCTATATCGTCATCGCGCACGGCAACCTGATCAAGAAAATCGTCGGGCTGAACGTGTTCCAGACGTCGGTGTTCATCTTCTACATCAGCCTTGCGAAGGTAGAGGGCGGCACCGCGCCGATTGCCGACGAGGCACACACCCTGTACTCGAATCCCCTGCCCCATGTACTGATTCTCACGGCCATCGTCGTCGGCGTCGCGATCACCGCGTTGGGGCTGGCACTTGCGGTGCGCATCCACGAAGCCTACGGGACCATCGAAGAAGACGAGATTCACGAGCAGGACGAGAGCCTGTGATCGCCGCGCAATTGCCTGCTCTCCAGGTCGTGATCCCGATGCTGGCCGCGCCGCTTGCGATGCTCGTGCGTCGGCCCCTGGCCTCCTGGTGCATCGCCCTCGTCGCGAGCATTGCAGCATTCGTCATCGCGGTCCTGCTGTTCCAGCAGGTCGGTGCGGAGGGCGTCGTTTCCTACGCAATGGGCGGCTGGCCCGCCCCCTGGGGGATCGAATACCGGGTCGATGCGGCCAATGCCTACGTCCTGCTGATCGTCGCCGCCGTCGGCGTCGTGACGCTGCTGGCGGCGCCGCTCAGCGGCACACAGGAACTGGGGAGGGAGCGCCTGCCCCTGTTCTACACCGCGTGGCTGCTGTGCCTCGCCGGCCTCCTCGGTATCACGATCACCGGCGACGCGTTCAACGTGTTCGTGTTCTTCGAGATCGCATCGCTGGCGTCCTACGCGTTGATCTCGATGGGCCGGGACCGGCGCGCTCTGACGGCGGCGTACCAGTACCTCGTGATGGGCACGATCGGCACGACGTTCATTCTGATCGGCATCGGCTTTCTGTACATGATGGCCGGCACGCTGAACATCGCGGACCTCGCGGCGCGTGTGCCGGAAGTATCCGATACTCGCACGGTGCGCGCTGCATTCGCCTTCCTGATGGTCGGCATCTGCCTGAAGCTTGCCCTGTTCCCGCTGCACCTGTGGCTGCCGAACGCATACGCCTACGCTCCTTCCGTCGTCACCGCACTGCTGGCGGCGACGGCGACGAAGGTGGCCGTCTACATACTGCTCCGGATCTTCTACTCCCTGTTCGGGTTCGAGTTTTCCTTCAACGTGCTGCCGATGGCCTGGATCCTGCTGCCCCTGGCGCTGCTCGGGATGTTCAGCCAGTCGCTGGTCGCAATTTTCCAGACGAACGTGAAACGCATGCTTGCGTATTCGAGCGTCGCGCAGATCGGCTACATGATTCTCGGCGTGAGCTTCGCGACGCTGACCGGCCTCACGGCGGCGCTGCTACACCTGTTCAACCATGCGCTGATGAAGGGAGCGCTCTTCCTCGTCCTTGCCTGCGTCGTCTATCGCATCGGGTCAACGGAGCTGTCGCGCATGGCGGGGCTCGGCAGGGCGATGCCCTGGACGATGGGGGCGTTCGTCATCGGCGGCCTGAGCCTGATCGGTGTGCCCCTCACCGTCGGCTTCGTGAGCAAGTGGTACCTGCTCGCGGCGGCGATCGAGCGCGGCTGGTGGCCGGTTGCGGCGCTCATCGTTATCACTTCCCTGATGGCGGCGGTCTATATCTGGCGGGTGGTCGAAGCCGCCTACTTCCGCGACCGGCCTGCCGGCAGCCAGCCCGTGAGCGAAGCGCCGCTCCCGCTCCTCATTCCGGCGTGGGTGCTGACGATCGCCAACATCGGGTTCGGCGTGAGGACCGGCGTGACGGTCGGCGGGGCCGAACGTGCCGCGGCGGTGCTGATGGGGATCGGCTGATGACGGCCACGCTTGCCATCCAGCTCGCCATCCTCGTGCCGCTCGCCGGCGCGCTGCTGCTGATACTGGCACGGCGTCATCCGAACCTGCGAGAGGCGGTGACCCTGGTGACCGCGGCCGCGCTGTTCGCCATCGTCACGACGCTCTATCGGGGAGTTGCGGCCGGCGAGCGACCGGCGCTCGAGTTGTTCGAGCTGTTGCCGGGGCTGGCGTTCGCGTTCCGCGTCGAGCCGCTCGGAATGCTGTTTGCGCTCGTTGCGTCGGGGCTCTGGATCGTCACGTCGATCTACTCGATCGGCTACATGCGCAAAAATGCAGAGCGGAACCAGACGCGCTTCTACGCGTTCTTCGCGATTTCGCTGGCCGCCGCCGTCGGCATCGCGTTCGCGGCGAACATGTTCACGCTGTTCATTTTCTACGAAGTGCTGACGCTCAGTACCTATCCGCTGGTCTCGCACCACGGCACGGAGAAGGCGGTCCGCGGCGCGCGCACCTACCTGGGGCTGCTGCTGACGACGTCGATCGGCTTCCTCTTCATCGCCCTGCTCTGGACCTGGCAGGTGGCCGGGACGCTCGAGTTCCGGGAGGGCGGCATCCTGGCCGGCAGGATCGAGGGGTTCTCCGCAGGTGTCCTGCTCGCTCTCTACATGTTCGGCATCGGCAAGGCGGCGCTCATGCCGTTCCACCGCTGGCTGCCGGCGGCCATGGTGGCGCCCACGCCGGTAAGCGCCCTGCTGCATGCCGTCGCCGTGGTCAAGGCCGGCGTCTTCACCGTGCTGAAGGTGATCGTCTACCTGTTCGGCACCGACTTTCTGGCAGGTGCGGCATTCGGCGAGTGGCTGATGTACGTCGCCGCATTCACGCTGCTTGGAGCGTCGCTGGTGGCGCTGACACGCGACAACCTCAAGGCGAGGCTGGCCTATTCCACCATCAGCCAGCTCTCGTACATCGTCCTTGCGGCGGCACTCGCAAACGCCTGGAGCATCGCCGGCGGCGGCATGCACATCGCCATGCACGCCTTCGGCAAGATCACCTTGTTCTTTTGCGCCGGCGCCATCTATATCACGCTGAAGAAGACGGAAATCAGCGACATGGACGGGATCGGGCGGGCGATGCCGGTGACGCTCGGGGCGTTTGCGGTCGGTTCGGTCGCCGTGATCGGCCTGCCGCCGACCGGCGGCGCGTGGAGCAAATGGTTCCTGGTCCTCGGTGCGCTCGATGCGGGGCAGATGGCGATGGTCGTGGTGCTGCTCGTGAGCACGCTGCTCAACATCGCGTACCTGATGCCGCTGGTGGCGCGCGGGTTCTTCTCACCGCGGAGGGCAGACACCCCCGATCGCTTCCAGGAGGCGCCGCTCCTCTGTCTCGTGCCGATCTGCATGACCGCCCTCGGCTGCATCGCACTGTTTTTCTATGCCCAGCCCATCGCCGACCTGCTGTCGGCGATCACGCAATCCGGAGCGACGCGATGAAGGAGGAGAAGCGGAAGTGGTGGCTCGACAGCCCGCGCAACGTGAGCAAGGTGTATTACGGCCTGTGGGCAGTGTGCCTGATCCTGATCGTGGCCGACCTCTTCTATGACAAGCACGGCTATTTCCACTGGGAGGAGTGGTTCGGCTTCCACGCCGGGTTCGGTTTCGTGGCATGCGTGGGCCTCGTGCTCGCGGCGAAGCAGTTGCGCAAGCTGCTGAAGCGTCCGGAGGACTATTATGATCGCTAGCCTGCCACCCGGGCTGGTCATGGTCCTCGGCGGGCTGCTGCTACCGCTGGTGCCTGCGCGCCTGCGCGGCGCAGCGATGCTGGCGCTGCCGGTGCTCGGCTTCCTGCAACTCCTCGCAATCCCGCACGACACCTCGCTCACGGTCGATGTGTTCGGTCTGAGCCTGGAGCTGATCCGGGTCGATCGCCTGTCGCTTATCTTCGGCTACATCTTCTACATGGCGGCCTTCCTGGCCGCGGTGTACGCGCTGGGACTGAAGGAGACGGGCCAGCAGGTTGCAGCGCTGGTCTATTCGGGCAGCGCCATCGCGGCACTCTTCGCCGGCGACCTCCTGACGCTGTTCGTGTTCTGGGAGCTGACGGCAATCTCCTCGGTGTTCCTGATCTGGGCCAACCGGACCGAGCGCGCCTACCGGGCGGGCATGCGTTACCTGATCATCCAGGTAGGCTCGGGAGTGATCCTGCTCGCCGGCCTCGCCGTGCACTACGCGCAGACCGGCTCGCTGGCGTTCGATCACCTCGGCCTCGGCAGTCTCGGCACGGCGCTGATCTTCGTCGCCTTCGGCATCAAATGTGCATTTCCGCTGCTGCACAACTGGCTCCAGGATGCCTATCCGGAAGCCACTGTTACGGGCACGGTTTTCCTGAGCGCATTCACCACCAAGCTCGCGGTCTACGCGCTCGCCCGCGGATACGCCGGCGAGGAGAGCCTCATCTGGATCGGCGCCGTGATGACGACGTTCCCCATCTTCTACGCGGTGATCGAGAACGACCTGCGCCGGGTGCTCGCATACAGCCTCAACAACCAGCTCGGCTTCATGGTGGTGGGCATCGGCGTCGGCACGGAGCTCGCGCTCGACGGCACCGCCGCGCACGCGTTCTGCCACATCCTTTACAAGGCGCTGCTGTTCATGGCGGTCGGCGCGGTGCTGTTCCGCACCGGCACCGCCAGGGCATCCGAGCTCGGGGGGCTCTACAAGTCCATGCCGCTTACGGCGGCGTTCTGCATCGTCGGCGCCGCATCCATTTCGGCGTTTCCGCTGTTCAGCGGCTTCGTGAGCAAGTCGCTGATCATGAGCGCGACCGCGGAGAACGGGTACCTGTGGGTCTGGCTCATGCTGCTGTTCGCTTCCGCCGGCGTCGTCGAGCACGCCGGTATCAAGGTGCCGTTCTTCGCGTTCTTCGGCCACGACAGCGGTCGCCGCGTGCCCGAGGCACCGATCAGTATGCTGATTGCCATGGGGGCTACCGCATTCCTGTGCATCGCAATCGGCATCTGGCCGGCGCCGCTCTACGAGATCCTGCCCTTTGCAAGCGACTACGCGCCGTATACGACGACCCACGTCGTGACGCAGATGCAGTTACTGCTGCTCGCGGTGCTGGGGGTCGCGGTGCTCATGCGCACCGGGCTGTATCCCCCGGAGCAGCGCGCCGTCAATCTCGATTTCGACTGGGTGTACCGGCGTGCCCTGCCTGCAATGGTTGGCGGGGTGCACCGTATCGGCGCGCGTGCGCGGGACAGGGTCACGGGCGCCGCGTTTGCGCTGTTGCGACAGGCCGTGATCCTCCTGTCGCACCACCACGGGCAGCAGGGCGTGCTGGCGCGGACGTGGCCGACCGGCTCCATGGTGCTCTGGGTCGCCGTCATTCTCGGCGTGAGCCTGATCGTCTACTATCTCGGCTGAGGGGAGAGGGGAGTCTCGACGTGGTAGTCGCTCCTGCGGAGGCCGCGCGGAAGCGCGCCCCGCGCAAGGAAATCGTCGGTTGGGCGATGTTCGACTTCGCCAACCAGGCATACACGCTGCTGATCATCACCGTCGTGTTCGGCGATCTCTTCACGCGCGTGATCGTGGGGGATCGGGGCGACGACTACCGGCTGGGGAATCTGCTGTGGAGCGTCGCGCTCGCCGTGAGCTACCTGCTGGTGGTCCTGACCGGACCGGTCCTCGGGGCCATCATGGATCATACGGCCTCGAAGAAGCGGTTCCTCTTCGCCAGCTATGTGGCGACTGTCATCACGACGGCGATGCTCTACCTGGTGGAGCCGGGTTACATCCTGCTCGCCATGGTGTTGCTGGTTGCGTCGAACTACGCCTATGCCATCGGGGAGGCCTTCGTTGCCAGCTTCCTGCCGAGCCTGGGGCCGCCCGAGGACCAGGGCAAGATTTCCGGTTTCGGCTGGGCGCTCGGCTACGTCGGCGGCCTGTTTGCTGCCGGCTTCACGCTCCTGTTTCTCGGCGAGGTGAGCGCGGGAAACTTCGACCGCATCCGCTGGGTGGGGCCGTTTGCCGCCGCTTTCTTCCTGCTGGCCGCAATTCCGACGTTCGCCTGGCTGCGAGAGCCGGGGGTGCCGACGAAGCTCGCTCCGGGCGAGACCTATTTCGCTGCCGCAGTCGCGCGATTGCGGGAAACGGTCAGGGATCTGTCCGCCTTCCGGGACCTGTCGCTCCTGATGGTATCGGTGTTTTTCACGATGGCGGGCATCTACATCATCATTACCTTCTCGTTCATCTACGGCGCCCAGGTCATTGGCTGGGAAACGCACGTCCGGAACATCATGTTCATTGTCGTGCAGATCAGCGCTGCGCTGGGGGCGCTGGCGTTCGGCGTGATCCAGGACCGGATCGGGGCGAAGCCCGCCTACATCGCCTCGCTGCTGCTGTGGACGGTCGCCATCGGCTGCATCTTTGCGACGCCGCAGCTGACCGCCTGGGCCAACCGGGCGTTCGACCTGGCGCTGCAGGCGCAATACGTCTTCCTCGTTGTCGGTTCGCTGGCCGGGGCGAGCCTGGGTTCCAGCCAGTCGGCGGGGCGCGCGCTCGTGGGCATCTTTTCGCCGCAGTCCAAGGCAGCGGAATTCTTCGGCTTCTGGGGCGTAGCCGCGAAGCTGGCGGCGGTCACCGGCATACTCGGCCTGGGGGTATTGCAGGGCCTGGTCGGTCTCCACGCCTCGATCCTGTTCTGCCTGCTGCTGTTCGGGCTTGCCGTCCTGGCATGCCTGCCTCTCAACCAGGCGCGCGGCAGGCGGGCGGCGGAGGAATGGGAGGCGCACGAGCGAACCGTGTGAGGCGGCCCCTGTCCGTCACCGATTCGCGGGCAAGGATCGGGACAAGCGAGAGTCCGTCAATCGGTGAGGGACAGGGGCTCGCCCGGGGGCGGGTATGCTATTCCGGCGGCTGCAGGGTCTCGCCGCGGCAGGACACCATCTGGTAGTCGAGCCGGCTGATCTCGTCGCTCTGCGGCTCGCGAAGGCCGAAGATGAGGCGGGTGCGTTCCTGGATGCTGCCGAGCAGGACGTTGCCGAGCCGCAGCGCCTCGTGCGCCGCGCCATGGCTGTAGTCGGTGATGTATCGGGTCGCAAGATCGTGGCGGCCTGCTTTCATGAGCGCGATGGCCGCGTCGTCGACGCCTTGTTGCTCGGCAATCAGCCGATTCTCGAAGGCGGTCAGTGCTTCCGTGACTTCCGGGAGAAATTTCTCCGGATGATCGCAGGTGAAGTACATCAGGCGCTTGAAGGTGCGGTACGCGTACTCCGTCGCCTCCTGAATCTGCCAGTCGCGCGTGACGAATCGTGTCGCCTCGCCCTTCGTCAGGTAACGGTGCTTGCCGAACTCGGGCGGAACGCGCTCGACGCCGATGCGGTACGGGACGAACGGCGTGGTTACCGAGCCCGTGGCCGCAACCCATAGCGTCCGAAGCTCGGGACGAACGTCGCGGCGCAGCACGGCCACCTGGCCGTAGCCGGTCGAGTCCTTGGAAATCCTGGGATCGCGGACGGCGTCGAGCATGTCTCTCAGCGAGATCGGCGCCGCCTGTCGGAGTTCCGTCTCGATTTCGCTACGCGGCCAGCGCACTTCCGGTGTGCCGTAGACTGCCGTGACGTCGAAAGGCTCGCCGGCGTCGGGGTCGTACCAGCCCTGTTCGACGGCGAATGCGACGAAATTTGCGGAACCCATGAAGTCCGGGTGATCCCGGTAATCCAGCGGGATCTCCCCGATGTAGCCGGGGTACGACATGCGCACGTCGTCGGCGCCGAGCCGCTCGGCAATCCATAATCCTTTCCCGCCCGCAAAATTCAGCAGTACCCAGCCCTCGTCAGCGTCGGCAAACAGATGCGAATTGCCGCCGTAGGTCGAATAGCCGTACTCGTCGATCAACCGGCCGACGATGGTGGCCGCTTCCCGGGCGCTGCCGGCACGCTCCATGGCGATGCGCGACAGGTCGCTGTAATTCGGCCCCCGTTGAGGGTCCGGCGTCATGGCAATCAGCTCGGGACGCGAATCCGACCACACGTCGCGCGCGGCGACGTTCTTCTCGTTGAGGCCGCCGTTGGTCAGCGGCGGGGGAAAGCCCTCGTATTCCGAATAGTTCATGGTGAGGTAGCGCAGTGTGTGCGCTACCTGCGGAATTTCGCTGAGCTCGCCGGGCATGTTGGCCGTTTCATCGACACCGACGCGGATGGTGGCATCCGGTGCATGATCCTCTGCCGGCACGATCTCCAGCCAGTGACTCGATACCTCGTCACCGGAGCCGCCGAGATAAACGCTGCCGTCTGCGGTCAGATTCCTGCCGACGTAAATGGCGTAGCTCGCCTGAATCGCCGCTGGCATCAATGCCATGGCAGACAGCAGCAGCACCATGACGGGCAGCCGGTAAGGACTCATTTTCGTTGACCTCGACCACCGGTCGGCATCTGATGCAATAACGATACCACAGCAGGGGTTCGGGCAATCGGGTGAGCGCAGTATGTGAATGCCGTTTTGCGGCCGCGTCCATAGTCAGCATTGTCGCGCGAACGCGCGATGGAGTAATGTCTGTCGAATTACGTTGCCTCAAAACGATAGCCATTGCGTACCTTCCAGCAAGCCATTCGCGATTTCGATTTCACGCTGAGCGCCGAGCTGCCCCTGGCGCCGGCGTCGACGCGTCAGTCCATCGAGCGCGATATCCGCGACCTGAGTCATCTCGTGGACGCGTTCCAGGTTACCGACAGTCCGTCCGGGATACCTCATATGTCGCCGCTGGTGGCCGCCGGCTTCTGTCTGCAGCAGGGCAAGGATGCGGTTCTGCAGGTCAGCGGCCGCGACCGGAATCGCATCGCGTTGGAGAGCGAGATACTGGGTGCCGCGGCAGCCGGCG
>CAZTAE010000010.1:0-29894 GCA_964611535.1 uncultured Woeseiaceae bacterium | reverse complement strand
ACCGACTGGTCCGCGATACGAAGCCGTTTTCCGGTGCTCGAGCGCAAGACGTATCTCAACAGCTGTGCGTACGGCGCGCTGTCGACCGACGTCATCGCGGCGTTGCAGAGATACATCGACGACCGTCTGGAGAAGGGCACGGACTGGGATTACTGGGTTGCGCGAAACGACGCTGCCCGGGCCGCTGTGGCGGAATTCCTCGGCGCCGGCACGGACGAAGTGGCGGTCACGGCGTCGGCGTCCGCCGGCATCAACGCGGTGGCCAGTGCGCTGACCTTTGCAAAGCCGCGCAACAAGGTCGTGATCAGCGATTTCGAGTTTCCGACCAATGCACAGATCTGGTATGCCCAGGAGCGACGCGGAGCCGAAGTCGTCCGCGCCACGGAGCAGGACGGCTACATCCCGCTGGAGAGGTTCGAGGCCGCCATCGATGACGAGACGCTGATCGTCGCGGTTACCCACGTATGTTTCAGAAACGGTGCGCGCCTCGACATTCCCGGTATCGCCGAGATCGCGCGGCGCAAAGGAGCCCTGTTGCTCGTGGACGGGTACCAGAGTCTCGGCACGCTCGACTTCGACGTGCGCCGCGCCCGGCCCGATTTCGTCGTCGGTGGAATGGTGAAGTATCTCCTCGGCACGGCCGGCATCGGCTTCCTGTACGTGCGTGAGGAGCTGATCCAGGCGCTCGTGCCGACCGTTACGGGCTGGTTTGCGCAATCCGACGTCTTCGCGATGGACACGACGCGCTATGACCCCGCAGCCAACGCCCGCCGCTTCGAGATGGGGACGCCGCCCGTAGTGAATTGCTATGCCGCCGAAGCGGGCCTGAAGGTGCTGAAGGAGTTCGGCATGCCGTCCATCGAAGCACACATCAGGGAACTTACGGCGGCCATCATTGCCGAAGCCGCATCCGAGGGGTATACATTGGCGGTGCCGGAAGACCCGGAACGGCGGGGCGCTTTGATAACATTGCGCACACACGACGAGAAGGCACTGGTGTCGCACCTGGAGCACAAGGGCATCGTCACGTCGTCCCGTTCCGGCAACCTGCGGATCTCACCGCACTTTTACAACGACCACGATGACGTGGACACGCTGATGCGCGAACTGAGGAATCATCGTCATCTGTTGATCTGACTCATGGCAAAGCCCGAACCCAAGGACACACCAACTCCGGAAATCGCCCGGCTGAAGCCGTATCTGGTTACGGTCACGAAGGGCAAGACCTACCTGTGGTGCGCCTGCGGACGCAGCAGGAACCAGCCGTTTTGCGACGGTTCGCACAAAGACACGGGATTCCAGCCGCTGCGGTGGAAGGCAGAACAGACGGAAGAGAAGCTTTTCTGCGCCTGCAAGCGCACGGGGTCGTCGCCGTTCTGCGACGGCACGCACAACCGCCTCTCGGATACCTATGCCGAAGCGGATCCGGACGACCGTGCCGACGCCCGGCTCGTCGATTACGAGCCGGTCAGTGGCGGCGCACTCAAGGCCCGACTGGACAATGGCTGTTACGTTATCCGGGTGCCGGCGGAGGCCATGGAAACGGTCGGCGGCATGCAGATGTATCCCGTCATCGGCACGGCCGACGGCGCCGAATACATATCCCAGTATCATGCCGTGCTCGATGCAGGGCAGTCATCGATACTCGAGTACCCCGGCAGCGACGTCGTCCTTTTCGTGCAGAGCGGGCACGGAACCGTCACGATCGCGGACCGGGTGTTTCCGGTGGCGTCGGAAACCGGCGTCTGCATCAGGCCGGGTGAGGGTTTCCAGGTCAGCAATGACGGCACCGAACCGATGATCCTGAGCCTGTCCATTTGCCCACCTTGCGACGCACCGCGCTTTTCCGGGCGGATGCCGCCCTCATTCGACGAAACGGTTCCCGAACGGGTCCAGGGCGTGGACGAAAGCAAGCAGGAGGCCATGGGCGACCGGTTCTTCCAGGTCCTGATCGGCGACGAAACTCACGCCACTCCGGTTACCCAGTTCATCGGCAAGATCCCTCTGTCGCGAGCGGCGCATCACCGCCATCTCTACGAAGAAACCATCACCATTCTCGATGGTGAGGGATTCATGTGGACGGACGAGACGAAGACGCCCGTAAGGCCCGGGGATACGATCTTTTTGCCACTGAAACAGATGCATTCACTGGAGTGTACATCGGCAGGCGGCATGCGCCTGATCGGCCTGTTTTACCCGTCGATGTCGCCGGCCATCAACTACTGAGACCGGAGCGTGAACCGGCCGGCCCTCCCTTACCAGCACACATGATGCACCAGCAGTAGGCCGGCCTGGCAGCCACTGCCAGGATCTGTTGATCTGGCCAAAGGAAAGTGATCGTGGAGAGATCCGGACGACACGAAGGCTGGTCATCGCGTACCGCCTTCCTGCTGGCGGCGATCGGCGCGGCTGTCGGGCTCGGCAACATATGGCGTTTTCCGTATCTTGCGGGCGAAAACGGAGGCTCTGCCTTCGTGCTGGTCTACATCCTGTGCATCGCCGCGGTCGGGATTCCGATCCTGATCGCCGAGATCATGATGGGACGGCGCGGCGGCATGAGTCCGATCGGCACCATGACCGTTCTCGCACGGGAGGCGGGCGCCAGCCGCCACTGGCGCAAAGCCGGCTGGCTGGCCGTTGTGACGATCTTCATGGCCGGCACGTTCTACTACGTCGTAGCGAGTTGGGTGCTGGCCTATGTCCTGCTGGCCATCGAGGGCGCGTTCACCGGTATCGGTGCCGCCGGCACGAGCAGCGTCTTCGCTTCACTGCTGAACGATCCGCTGCGACTGTCCCTGTGGTTCGGGATTTTCATGGCCATGACGATCTTCGTCGTCGCGAGCGGTATTCGCAACGGCCTGGAGCGGGCCGTCAAATTTCTGATGCCGCTGCTTTTCGGGCTTCTGATCCTGATGGTCGGCTATGCGGCCTTCGCCGGCGAGTTCGCGCAAGGCTGGCACTTCCTGTTCCGCTTCGACCTGTCCCGGATTACGCCGTCCGTCGTCCTGGCTGCTGTCGGTCAGGCGTTCTTTACGCTCGGAATCGCGCAGGCCGTCATGATCACCTATGCAGCGTACATGCCGAAGTACGTGCGACTCCCGCAGGCGGCAGTCGTGATCGCCGTCGCGGACTTGCTCGTCGCGATACTGGCCGCGCTGATGATATTCCCGATCGTGTTCGCGACCAACCTCGAGCCCGATGCGGGGCCCGGCCTGATTTTCGAGACGTTGCCGATTGCTTTCGGTCAGATGCCGGGCGGCCGCCTGTTTGCGACCCTGTTCTTCATCCTCCTGGCCATCGCCGCGCTCACTTCGACCATTTCCGGCGTCGAGCCGATCGTCTCCTGGGCCGAAGAGCACCGGGGCTGGAAGCGCAAGCGCGTGTCGATCCTCGTGGGGCTGGCGATATGGCTGGTCGGCCTCGCATCCGTATTCTCTTTCAATATCTGGAAGGGCTTTACGCCGCTGGACGCGTTCGAACCGTTCCGTGACAAGACCTTGTTCGACATATTCGAATATCTGACGGTGAACGTCATGATGCCGTTGAACGGACTGATCATTGCCGTATTCGCCGGATGGCTGATGTCGAAGGCAGCCGTGAAGGACGAGTTGTCGGTCGATGACGGTGTGCTGCTCTACGGACTTCGCTTCCTGTTGCGTTACGTCGCACCGGTGGCAATCATTGCCATCTTCGTTTCCACCATCGCACAGTGAGGCGACAAGCGAGGCCCCGCGAATCGGTGACGGATAGGGGCTAGTTCCGCGCAGGCGACGCCGTGAATTCCCGCGCGCTGCGGTTGTAGACAGCCTTTAGCGGGTCGGCAAGGAGCGATGCCCGGGTCCTGTCCGCAGCCGCCGGTCGGTAAAGGGTGTCACGTTGCGTCGGCCGGCGGCCGATCGAGGCGACCAGCTCGCGCATCGCGGCCGGCGGCATTTCCTGACCGTGGCTGGCACCGGCCGCCCGCGAGATCGACTCGTTCATCAGCGTGCCACCGAGGTCGTTGGCGCCGGCATCGAGGCAATCCCGCACGCCTTCGCGGCCGAGTTTCACCCAGGACACCTGGATGTTGGAGATCAGGGGGTGCAGCGCCAGGCGAGCCACCGCGTGCATGAGTACGACCTCCCGGTAGGTCGGTCCCGGACGGGACCAGCCTCGTCGATGCATCGGCGCCTCCATGTGCACATACGGAAGCGGGACCAGCTCGGTAATACCCGCCGTTCGCTCCTGCAGATCCCTGAGTGCCAGCAGGTGACGAGCCCAGTGGTCGATCCGTTCCACGTGACCGAACATGATCGTCGACGTGGTGCGCAGCCCCGCTTCGTGCGCGGCCGCCACGGTATCGAGCCATTCACGGGTGCTCAACTTGTCCGGACAGATGATCCGCCTGACCTCGTCATCCAGAATCTCGGCGGCGGTTCCGGGCAGCGTGCCGAGTCCCGCTTCCTTGAGCTGCGACAGAAAATGTCCGACAGGGATGCCGAGCGTGCGTGCTCCGTGCGTTACTTCCAGCGGCGAGAACGCGTGAATGTGCATATGCGGCGCGGCGCTTCTGGCAGCCCTGCAGATTTCGAGATAGGTGCGCCCGGTGAAGCGAGGATGTATTCCGCCCTGCAGACAGACTTCCGTGGCGCCACGATCCCACGCCTCCGCAGTGCGACGGCCGATTTCCTCGAGATCCACGACGTACGGTGCGCCGCGCAGGTTCTCGCTGGTCTTGCCTTTCGAGAACGCGCAGAAGCCGCACTTGTAGAGGCAAACATTCGTGTAATTGATGTTCCGGTTGACGACGTAGGTGACGACATCGCCCGCGACCCTGCGGCGCAGATCGTCCGCCGCCCGACATACGACTTCGAGGTCGTTGCCGCGGACCCGGAAGAGGGCGATGATTTCCTCTTCGGAAAGCCGTTTGCCGGCAACGGCATCGCCCAGGATCCCGTCAATTCCCCGGCTCCGCGCGATTCGATGCCTCGACGGATCGTGCCGGAGGCGGGTCGGCGCGACACCGGCTCCGACGGCCCACTCCGTCGCACGAAAATCGTCACGCCCATAGCCGTCACAATCCGCATGCCGCAGGACCCTGCCGACGAGTCCGGGATCAATCCACCTGTCGCGCGCGTGAACGTACGAGGGATAGACCGTGAGCCGGGGAGTGAGCGTCTTGCCTGCCGCCGCGGTAAGGTCCGCCAGCCGTTGCAGCTCCGGCCACGGGCTTTCCGGGTTCACGTGATCCGGCGTGACCGGCGACACGCCGCCCCAGTCGTTGATCCCGGCTTCGATGATCTGCCCCGGATTGTCCGCGTTGAGATTCGGCGGCACCTGAATGCTCATCTCGGGGCCGAACACGTGACGGGCGATCGCCACCGTCCAGAGCAGCTCCTCGCGGGAAGGGGGGTCCGCATCGGCCATCTTCGTATGCGGCTTCGGTACGAAGTTCTGGACGATGATTTCCTGGATGTGTCCGTACCGGCGATGCAGCGAGCGCAGTGCAAGCAGTGCGTCGAGCCGTTCGGCGCGGGACTCTCCGATACCGATCAGTATGCCGCTCGAAAACGGTATGCGCGCCCGCCCCGCGGCCTCGATGGACGCAAGGCGAACCGCGGGCAGCTTGTCGGGGGAGCCGAAATGAGGTCCGCCACGTTGCGACAGCCGTTCCGAGGCGGTTTCGAGCATGAGTCCCATCGACGGCGCGACCGTTCGCAGGCGAAGGTAGTCGGTTGCCGACATGATGCCGGCATTCAGATGCGGCAGGAGGCCGGTCTCGCTCACGACGAGCCGCGCCACCTCTCCGAGGTAATCCAGCGTCCTTTCGTGCCCGAGCGCTGCAAGCGCCCTGCGGGCGGCGCCGTAGCGAAATTCGGGTTTGTCACCGAGCGTAAAAAGAGCCTCCCGGCAGCCGGCCCGTCGTCCGGCTTCTGCGATTTGCAATACCGCATCGCGATCGAGATACGGTCGCTTCACCCGACGCGGGGTTTTCGCGAAGGTGCAGTAATGGCAGACGTCCCGGCACAGCTCCGTGAGCGGAATGAATACTTTTGGCGAGAACGTGATCACGTCACCAGAGCCGAGGTCGCGAATCGCGGCGGCGGAGTCCATCAGATCCGGTAATGGCTCGTTCTCCGCCATGGACGTCAGTTGCTGTCGGCTCAAATGCATACGCATGAAAGACTTCCGGGCGTTATGTCGCCAACATACCGTGGGAGGCGAGGCTTTCCGGAGACCGTTCGATGACAGCAACATCGAGCCTCGACCTTCTCAGGTACTCGAGCGTTTTCCCGGAAGCGCCGCAACGGCACAGCCAGGCCAGGTCGTCCGGTGTATCGATATCCCGCTGAAATGCAATGTCGTCCAGGATCGCGACAGGCCGCCCACCGGCTTCTGCGGCTTGGGCGTGACGTTCCGCACTTCCGCTGCCCAGGGAGAAATGCATCCAGGTCGCCGGGGAAGCCACCATGGCATTCGTGCCGCCGTCGCGCGTGGCGCGGCAGATCGTGATCCCTTCGCCGGCTCTCGACAGGATCCGGATCACGTCACGCGCCGTCACCTGGGGCAGATCCGCCGGCATGTAGAGCAGTCTCGTCGATCCGGCAAACTGCGGCAGGCCAGTGATTCGCGCCAGATTGCGTGAGATGTCCAGATGCGGATCGTCCTCGACGTAATCACAGCCGTAAATCCCGGCCAGTCGAGCCTGGTCGGCCCCGCCGCCGACCAGCATTATCCGGGCCAGTGACGGAACGGCGCACAGCGCTGCCAGTACATCCATCGCCATCAATCGGGCAACGGCTGCGCATTGTGCCTTTGTCAGAACAGGTCGGAGCCTCGTCTTCGCGCGATCGAAAGCCTTGACCGGAAGGACGGCCCAGGTTTCATGCATGTCGAGTCGCATTCGCGCCATTTGCGACGACTATAACGCAAATGCCCCCGCCTGCCGCTTGCTGAATCGGGTATGCGACTTGTCCGTAGACGGTCAGAAATTACCGGGATTCGACACTGACGGCCTTCTTTTGCGCCTTGTCGTTGAGCCGCTCGAATATGGCCGGCGCCGAGTGAAAGGACTCGGTCACGATCACGCCCTCGTCGAAAAGCGCATCCTGGATCGCTGCGGATATCGTATGCAGCGGCCCGCCACCGCCTTCCCCCATTCCCTTTGCGCCGTTATAGCTGAACGGCGAGGGCGTTTCGATGTTGCCGTAATGGATATCGGGCATATTCATCGCGGTGATCGGACAGTAGTCACTGAATGTCGACGTCAGCAGATTGCCCGATTCGTCGTACGCGAACGACTCCATCAGGGCCGCACCGAGTCCGTGAGCCGTAGCGCCGTGAACCTGCCCCGCCGCTATTTGCGGGTTGATGACGTTCCCGCAGTCGTCAATGGCGGAGTAGGCGAGAACTCTCGGGTGGCAGGTGTCCTTGTCGATTTCGACGACCGCGATATGAAGTTGTGCGGCATAGGTAAGCGTGAGGTTGCCGAATTTCTTCTGCGTGTCCGGCACTTTGAATGGTGCACGGTAGACGTGCCGTACGTTCAGGGTGACATCCGCCAGGCTTTCATCCAGCACGGCGCTGTTGTTGTTGGCGAGGTTTGCGAGAAACCAGTAGTTGATGGACTTGTCGGTGCCTTTGACGCTCAGCTGCGGTCCCTCGTCTCCAACGCCGAATTCCAGGTCTTCCTCGCTGGTTTCCAGCATGTAGGATGCCAGCTGGAGCATCTGCTGCTTCAGTTTCTGACAGGCGCCGTGTACGGCGGACAGTCCCGTTACCGCGAACTGGCTTGCATAGGTCCCGGAATGTCCGGAAAAAGTATTCCAGAGCGAGTCGAAACCGGGCCGCACGTGCACCATCGACGGATCGATGTTGAGCTCGTCGGCCACCACCTGTGAGGTCGCCGTCTCATGTCCCTGTCCGGACGGCCCGGTGCCGAGCGTTACGATGACCGAGCCATCGAAATCCAGGCGGATCGAGCACACCTCGGAATTCCCTGAAAACGGCAGGTACTGATTCATGATCTGTGCCTGGCCGAAATTGTTGCTGCCGGAGTCGAGCGTGGTGCCGATGCCGATGCCGAGCCAGCGGCCTTCCTTTCTGGCTTCGGCGCGTTTCTTCTGCCATTCGTCCCAGCCGATGAGTTCCTTTGCCCTGGCGAGCATCGCCGCATAGTCGCCGGAGTCGTACACGCAGCCGTTGGGGGTTTCGTAGGGGAAGTCCGTGATGTAGTTCTTGAGGCGCATTTCATCGGCCGCGATGCCGAGTTCGTGAGCACATATGTCGATGATGCGCTCCATGAACCACAGGTGTTGCATTCGCGAGTAGCCCCTGTTGGGCACGACGGGGCACTTGTTCGTCGCGACCTGAGTGAAATCGATCCGGAAGTTGCGCACGCGATACGCGGCCGGCAAAACCTGGGACCAGATTACGCAGCCCAGCGGCTCGTAACGGGTATATGCGCCGCAGTCGTCGACATGCCGCGATCGTACCCCGAGAATGCGCCCCTCACTGTCCAGCGCGACCTCGGTGCCCAGGAAAGACCGCTCGTTGCCATGGCCGGAGCCGAGCAGATTTTCGCTGCGGGTTTCGGACCATTTGACTTTCCGGCCCCCGCATTTCCGCGAGGCCAGCGCTGCCAGCGCCATGTAGACGAAATTCCAGATCTTGTTGCCGAAGCTGCCTCCGTTGTCGTAGCTGCGCATTCGCAGCTTCTCTATCGGCACCTGCAGCCCCGGAGCCAGCAACTGCTTTGCAAAACCCGGAAACGAATTGTTGCACAGGAAATCGATGTCGCCCTGTCGCGTCCACTCGGCGACACAAGCGTTGTTCTCGAGCGGGGTGCTGGCGTAGCGATGAAAATGCATGCGGTCGATCTTCACGACATGCGCCGCATCGGCAAAAGTCCGGTCGACGTCTCCGTATTCGAACACGCTGTGCCAGAGGCGGTTCGTGCCGGCACCCTCGTGAATGATGATCTCGTCCTTCAGTGCCTCTTCGGCATCGACCACGGCATCCAGCATTTCGTAGTCGACCTCGACGAGCTGTCCCGCGTCCATTGCTATCGCAGCGGTGGATGCCGCCACGGCTGCGACGGGCTCTCCCTGAAACACGACCTTGTCGACTGCCAGCGGCAGATCGACGATTTTGTCGCAGGGCTCGGGCCCGAGTTGCATGAAGGGGCTGCATTGCTCCTTGATGTCGGCGCCCGTCAGGACGCAGGCAACGCCCGGAAGGTCTTTTGCCGCCGCCGTATCGATCCCCTTGATTCGCGCATGCGCATAAGGAGAGCGCAGTATGTACAGGTGCAGCATGCCCTCGATCTGTTCGTCATCCGTGAACAGACCGTTGCCGCGAATCAGCCGCTCGTCTTCTTTGCGTCGAAGGGACTTTCCAACCCATCCCATAATCGTTTCCTATCTCTGACCTGGCTCCTTCTTCGCCGCCCCTGTCGACCGCGCGTCGAGAGCCTCTCGGATTGAATCAACCAGGTGCTCGATCTGCTTCTTCGCCACAGGGCGAATCAGTCCGCCGGCAAGTGACACCAGCTTGCCGAAGATCGCGAGGTCGCCACGCCAGCGGACCTTCGTCTCCTGCGGACCGCATTCCTCCAGATCGAACGCGGCGGTGAGATTGAATGCACCGCCCATGATGTTGCCCTTGCCGGCATACGTTGCCGAGACAGGCTTCTCGTGCTCGACCAGCTCGAGATTGACTATGGCTGTACCCTGGATCTTGCCCACGCCGACCCTGACCTTTACGTTCGCCGTCCCGTCGTCGCACAGCTCGTGCGATTGATAGGTCGGCAGCAGCGGCGAGAACCGGTCTACGTCCGACAGGACCCCGTAGGCCTCTTCGCGCGAGGTGGCGACTTTGAATTCTCCTTCGAACTCGACGGCCATTCATGCCCCCGCTTGCATCTTCCTGGCTGCGTCTTCGATGGCCAGGAAGATGTTGTTGTAGCCCGTACAGCGGCACAGGTTGCCCTGGATACCCTTTCTGATTTCCTCTCGCGTCGGCTTGCTGTTGGTATTGAGCAGGTGCCAGGCCGACATCAGCATCCCGGGTGTGCAGTAGCCGCACTGCAACCCGTGCTGTTCCGAGAAAGACTCCTGCAGCGGGTGCAGCTTGCCGTCTTTCTCCAGCCCTTCCACCGTCAGGACGTCTCCGCCGTCGGCCTGCACGGCGAGCACAGTGCAGGACTTGACCGGCACGCCGTTCAGGATGACGGTGCAGGCGCCGCAATAGGTAGTGTCACAGCCGACGTGCGTACCCGTCAGCCGGAGCTCGTCTCGCAGGAGCTGCACGAGGAGGAGGCGAGGCTCGACTTCTCGTTCATACTCCGTGCCATTGACAGTCACCCTGACGCCGATGCGTTCCTTCATGTCAATTCGCTCATATCAATAGTACTCATGGCTGTTCTTGACGGTCTCTCCGTTGGCGCGACGCAACGCGATGTTCGCGGCGCGGCGCGCCAGCACGGCAACCAGTCGTCGTTTGAAATCGGGTGATCCCCGCTGATCCTCGATCGGGTCCGATGCCGCGGCCGCGGCCTCCGCCGCTTTCTCGAGCTCGGGCCGCTTTGCATCCTGTCCGACGAGCTCCTTTTCGGCTTCGACCGCCCGGATCGGCGTGAGGCCCGCCGATCCGAGAGCGACCCTGGCAGACGCGATGCGGCCGTCTTCCACCGTCAGTTGTACGCCGGCGGTTACCGTCGGATAGGCCGGTGCGCAGCGTTTGAAAGCGCAATATGCGCCGCCACTGTGCCTGGCAGGCCGGGCAAACTGCACGCCGGTGACGATTTCGCCCGGTTTCAGCACCGTCTGGTACAGGTCCTCGACGAATCCGTTGATGTCCAGCGTGCGCTCCCCGTCGGGGCTCCGGCAGACGATCTCGGCGTCCAGCGCATGCAACAGCGCCGGCCAGTCGCAGCTCGGATCGCCCGAGGCAAGTGACCCGCCGATCGTTCCCCGGCTTCGCACCTGATTGTCCGCGATACCGTTCGCGCAGTCCCCGACGATCGGTATCGTCTTCGCGACGTCCGACTCGCCGATGCGGCGATGCGTGGCCAGCGCGCCGATCGATATACGATCGCCCTGGTCGCCGATGCTGTCGAGATCGCTGATTCGCCCGATGTCGATGATGTCGGACGGCTCGTCGAATCGCAGCTTCATCAGCACGAGAAGCGTTTGTCCGCCGGCCAGGAAGCGACCGCCTTCCCCGGCTTCGGACATCATGCTGACCGCTTCATCGATTGAACCGGCTCGGTGATAGTTGAATCTTGACGGGTACATGAACGAGCCCCGGTTGCTGTTGCGGATTCGAATTAGGGCATGACAACCATGATAAAATAGCACATAAAAGCCTGCGTGCAAGAGAAACGGCCGACAGCGGAATTGCACATGACGAACAGCGATTCAACGCACGATCCAGAGGCATATTCTGGCAACGGCATTGCCTGTTTCGACGAGTGTCATCCAGCTGGTCTGGGCTAGGATTTCGCGGATGACTCGCTCCGATATCGGATCCATCATAGAAGATCACGCCCTGGAGCGCGTGCCGGACGGGGAGCGGGAAAACTGGCTGGCGATTTCGTGGAATACGCTCGGTCTGATCACGACTCTCG
Source organism: uncultured Woeseiaceae bacterium (assembly GCA_964611535.1). Lineage (GTDB taxonomy): Bacteria > Pseudomonadota > Gammaproteobacteria > Steroidobacterales > Woeseiaceae > IDS-8. Next base: position 18,286 of record CAZTAE010000010.1, on the reverse strand, counting down.
TCATCATGTTCTTCGGCGCGGTCGTATGCTTTGTCGCGGGTATCAAGCTCGCCGTGCTGGCGGGAATCGTCTCTTTCGCCATCGGCGGCAGCCTGGGCTGGGCGCTGGCGCGGATCGCCGTAGACACCGGCTTTTCGAACACTCTCATCACCCGCCGGTTTGGCCTCGGGCGGCGCGGATCGGCGCTTGCCTCGATGATTTTCGGCTTCCTGATCGTCGGATTTCTGGCGGTCGAAAACGGCCTTCTGTATCGAGGGTTTCTGTTCTTTTTCGAGATCGGCGACAGCTGGCCCGCAAGACTCACCCTGTACGGGCTGATGACGGTCGCGTGGGTCGCGCTTACGGCCTGGGGTTTCCGGTTCGTCACCCGGACCTCTTCGCTGATGACGATCGGATTTCTGCTGGTACTCGCATGGATGCTGGTCAGGGTCGTTGCGGGTTCCGGCGAGCAGGCCGGCGCAACCTTGTTGTTCGAGAGTCAGCTGGACGCCGAGGTCCTTGCCGGCATGGGCATTTCATCGAGCTGGGACAAATTCGTGTTCGCACTGAATCTGCTGGTGGGTCCGGCCTGCGCACTCGCACTGAATACAGCCGACTTCGGTCGATACGGCAAGTCGACCGGTCACGTGGCCGCGGCCGCGATGACTGCCATCTTCACGCAGTCGCTGATCATGATGGTCGTTGGCGGGGTGCTCATGAAGTCCGCCGCACCGGCAATGATGCACTATTTCACCGACGTCGCGGGCGTTTCCGAGGCCGCCGCAAGGCAGAGGCTTTTGCAGAGTCCCGACAGCATCGCAGCGACGTTCATGGTTTACGGAGGCGTTATCGGTTTTCTGCTGATGATTTTCGCCCAGGCGAAAGCCCAGGTGCTGAATACCTACAGTTCGTCGTTGTGCATCGCAAACCTGTTCGATGCCGTTCTGAGCTGGCGACCGGGCCGTCTGACGTTCGTGGTTCTGGCAAACGTCATCGCGTTGCTCATGCTTTATGGCGAAATACTGCATTTCGTGGAGGAGTGGATCAAATTGCTGGGCGTGTTGCTGAGCGCGCTCGCGGCGACCATCATCACGGATTACTATTTTGTCAGCCGGAGACTCGCAGCGAACGGGGAAAGTGATACGGCAATTGTCAACTGGGCGGGCGTCACGGCGATCATTGCGGCCGTCATTCTCGCGCACTGGGTCCTGAAGCCCGTTCAGCCGGTGGAAGTGCTGAGCTCGCTGGTCTGCGTTGCGGTGATCTATCCGACGTTGCGCCTGACCGTGTTCCGTCCGTCCGGCGCCATACCGACGGGTGAGGTGCGGTCGTGAAGGCAATCCATTCAGTCTGCATCGTCGGCGCAGGGGCCATCGGCAGCCTGTTCACCGGACATCTCGGCTCGATCGTCGAGGCAAAAGCCCTGGTACGGCGGCGGGATCACTCGGATGGACTGAATCGCAACGGGCTGCAAGTGAGCGGCAAGTCGTCGTTACGGACAACGGTTCAGGCCGGCACTGATCCTGCCGAATTGGGGCATGTCGACCTGATCATCATCGCTACCAAGGCGTCGGCCGTCGAGGCCGCTGCCCGGCTGCTGTCGGGTCACTTCCCCGGGGCGATGGTCATGACCGTTCAGAATGGCCTGGGCTGCGAGGAAGTCGTCGCTCGTTACGGCGACTGGCCGATCATCTCGTCCATTACCTTCATGAGCGGTACGCGTCACTCCGATACGCACGTCGAGTACGAGCTCGATACCGAAACCTGGTTGGGGCCCTGGGTCGGCGGCAGCGCGACGACGGACATGGCAAACGGCGTCGCTGAGCTGATAGCGAAATCCGGACTGAAAGCCCGGGCTTTTGCCGACGTACGGCCGGCACAGTGGTCCAAGCTCATCTTCAACTCGGTGGTCAACAGTATCGGAGCCGTCACGGATCTGCCGCATGTCAGGGCTTTCGCGAATCGCGAGCGAGCATCCGATCTCGGGAGTCTGGTCTTTGCCATGATGCAGGAAGGCAAGGACGTTGCGGCCGCTCAGGGCATTCAATTGCACGAAGATCCCTGGGAAATGAACGTGCAGGCCGTCAGTCACGGAACCACCGGCGAGAGCGAGTATGCGCACGTGTTTTCCATGCTCAGCGACGTAAGAGCCAGACAGGCGACCGAGATAGACTGGCTGACCGGTGCCATCGTCCGCCAGGCACAAGCGCTCGGTATTGCCGTGCCGCTGCACGAGACCCTGTTCGGACTGGTCAAAGGACTGGAGTACAGCTGGGGCGAAACCGGACGCGCACCGGATGCGCGGCCTCGCCGGCAGGGCTGATGAGGACGGAGGAGATATGAGAGTCTGTATCGTGGGTTGCGGCGCGGTCGGCAGTCTTTTTGCGGCCCATCTCGCCAGGCTGGAGGATGTCGAGGTCTGGGCGTTCGATCTCGACAGGGACCATATCGAGGCGATCAAGGCCAACGGTCTCAAATTGTCCGGCAAGAGTGACGTTCACACGCATCCTCAGGCCACATGCGACCCGAGCGAGATTCCACCCTGTGAGTTCGGTATCGTTGCGACAAAGTCGTTGCATACGCGCAAGGCCATCGAGAGCACTGCCGCAGTTTTCCGCGACGGAGCCGTGTGCAGCGTGCAGAACGGCGTGGGCAACGAGGAAGTCATCGCCGAGCACGTCGCTCGTGTGATCCGCGGGACGACCTTCCCCGCCGGCCATGTCGTCGAACCGGGCCACGTCGAGCAGGACACCGGCGGCAAGACCTGGATCGGACCGTTCGAGCCAAAGCCGGCGTCGATGGCCGAGATCGAAGTGCTGGCCACCCGGTTGACGGAGTCCGGCATGGAAACGTTGGCGATGGAGGATTCCCGGGGTGCCCAGTGGACGAAGTTGATTTTCAATGCCGCGACCAATCCCGTCGGTGCGCTCACGGGTCTGGCGCACGGCGTCGCCTGCGACGTACCCGCAGTCCGCAAAGTCATTTCCGGGCTCATCGCCGAAGGTGTCGCCGTCGCCGACGCCCTCGGGATCGAACTGGACAGCGATCCGGAAAAGCTCGTGGATCATGCGCGGGAAGTCGCCTACAACCACAAGGCGAGCATGCTCCAGGATGTCCTCGTACAGCGTGCCACGGAGGTGGCCGCCATGAATGGGGGCATCGTGACATTCGGCCAGGAGACCGGGATTCCGACTCCCCTGAATCAGGCGATCTGGGCCCTGATGGAGGGTCTGGAGCACTCCTGGAAAACAAACGACAGTAAAAGAGACGTGCAATGACTTCTGAAATGAGCAATGACCTTCAATTCGAACCGAGCCAGCAGGAGATCGAGCGGCGCTACAGGAATACGCGCGCCGCCATGGCCGAAGCAGGACTGGATGCGCTCATCGTCAGCGGTAGCGAATACACCGGTTTCGAGGGGGCGGTGCGCTACATGTGCGGCTTCCACATTCTGCACCGGTACGCGTACGTGCTCGTACCGATGGAAGACGACCCGGTTGCCGTGTTCCCGAAGGAAGCGACCTGGGTCGGCGACCACACGAAGACTTTCATCGAACGTCAGGAAAAGACGCTGAACTGCGGCGAGTGGATGGCGGCCGAGTGCAAATCGAGAGGCTACAAGCGCGTCGGCGTCTACGGTCTCAATTTCATCATGCCGGTCCGGGATTATCGGGCGCTTGCCGACGGAGGGCTGGAGATAATCGATTTCGACGAGGCGTTCGATTATTCGAGGGCAGAGAAAAGCGGGGAGGAACTCCGCTCGATTCGTCACTCCATGGAGATCAACAAGGCCGGCGTTCTGGCGGTCGTGCAGGCTTATGAAGCCGGCAGGACCGAAGCCGAATTGATGGGCGTCGCCGAACAGACCTTCACTGCAATGGGCGCGGGTCGCAACACGATGGATATGGTGCTCTTCGGTCCAGACGGTTCATTGCTTCCCCAGATGGTTTTCCCGAGTGCGAGCCGCCGCGTACAGGATTCGGATGCCTTGCTCTACGGGCTCGAGGTCGCGGGCCAGGGCGGACACTGGACCGAGTTCTCGCGGCTGCTGGCGCCCGCCGGTATCAACGGGGAAACGCAACGACTGATGGATGCCTACGAGGAGTTTCATGCCCTGGTCGAGGAGAATCTGAAGGCGGGCGCAACCGCAGACGAGGTCCACCGGAAGTGCATCAAGCCGTTCGAGGGCAAGGGCTGGCGTCTCGGTCATGTGTCGGGACACTCGATCGGCATGACGATGATCGAATTTCCCAGAATCGGTGAAGGTTCGGAGTTCGAATTGCCCGAGAACATGGTCTGCTCACTGCATCCGCATGTGATGACGGAGAACCGGAATGCCTGTCTGTACTTCCAGGAGACGTTCCGGGTCGGCAGGAACGGCGGCGAATCGCTGTCAGGGGTGCCGGTGACCTGGTACCGCGGCGGCGAAAAGCAACTATAACTACAGGTGCGGCACTCAAAGGAGAATCGGATGGACGGAACGAAGCCGGCAGTCGGCGTAATCTTCAAGTCCTATGAGCCGTTGAAGGCCATCATGGGCTATGCGAAGCAGGCCGAGGAATCGGGATATGCCGGCGGCTTCTGGATTGCCGAGGCATATCACTGGTTTCGCAAGTACGGGCACGAGGCGCGAGGCTGCTTCACGACTCTTGCAGCCGCTGCGATGTCTACGACACGCATCCCGATCGGTCTGGGCATCACCTCGCCATACATGCGGCATCCGACGGTTCAGGCGTCCGAGGCCAATGCGCTGGATGAGCTGTCCGATGGCCGGTTCATCATGGGACTGGGCGCCGGCAAGGTAGGTACGGAGTACCTCGGCCTCGACATGAAGAAGTTCACGCCGGTGAAGACGCACCGCGAATCGATCGAGATGTTCCGCGGCATCCAGAGCGGCAAGGAATTCGCTTATGACGGCGAGCTGTTCAAATGCGACATGCCGGCCGTGGACCGGAAAGGCAAGGGACTGCGAACGGAAATTCCGGTGTATATAGGGGCGACAGGGCCATTCATGCAGAAACTGGCCGGCAAGATTGCCGACGGACTGCTGCTGCCGGGCCTCACGTCGCCGGGGTTTACAGAGTATGCGCGCGAGAATTGCCGGGCGGGTGCCGATTCCGTCGGCCGCGAGCTGCCGGGCGACTTTCCGGTCGGCGGCGTCATTCTTGCGGCCTGTTCGAAAGATCGCCGCAAAGCCAAGGACGCCACCCGCAGCTACGCCGGGACCTACGTCATCAACAAATTGCGGAACATCAAGAACGACGTGATCCTGAGCAGTTCGGGGTTGCCTGACGAAACCTGGGAGCCTTTCCGCAAGGCGCTTGCCGACGGGACGGAAGACAACGTGACGCATCTGGTCAGCGACGAGATTCAGCGAGCCTTTACGGTCATTTCCGGCACGCCGGATGACTGCGCCGAAATCACTCAGGAGCTGATTGATGCCGGCCTGAACACGCCGCTGCTCGAAGTAGTCGGTGCGACGGAAGCCGACATTCTGGAGACAATTCGATTGTTCGGTACAGAAGTTCTTCCGCAGCTGAAGCCCGGAAAGGTGTGATATGCATCTTGCAACGTTCAAACCGGATCGTAACTCGAGGCCCGTCATCGGCGTTTACATCGACGGCCACTATGCCGACCTGCATGCATTGAGTGACGGTGAGTTGCCGGATTCGATGATCCCTTTCCTGCAAATGGGAGATTCGGGCATGTCGGCTGCCCACAGGGTGCTCGACGGTCTGGGATCCGACCCTGCGGACAAGCCGCATGTTCATGCTGAGGACAAGATCGAGCTGTGCGCACCCGTACCGCGCCCCGGCAAGATCATTCACACCTCGTGCAACTTCGGTGCGCACCTCGAGGAGTTGACCACCTGGCAGGCGCCCGAATGGCAAGCGCACAACTGGGGCGATTTTCACTTCGAGCACCCCACCGGCTTTCTCGAAGCACCGTCGAGCGTGAGCGCATCGGGCGCGCAAGTCGCCGTTCCGCATTTCACCAGGCAACTCGACTTCGAAATAGAGATAGCGATCATCATGGGAAAGCCGGCCTTCCGCGTATCCGTCGACGAGGCCATGGACTACGTCGCCGGGTACACGATATTCAACGATCTGTCGGCCAGGGACATTCAGGCGCGCGAACATTCGAACAAGGTGATTCTGCTCGGCAAGAGCTTCAATGGCTCGTGCCCGTTCGGTCCGCATCTCGTGACCAGGGACCAGCTGTCCGATCCGCATGATCTGGACATGAAGCTCAGGGTCAACGACAGGATTCGCCAGGATGCGAATACCGCGATGATGCACTACAAGACCAGGGAACTGGTGTCATGGTGGTCGAATACGCTCCTCGAACCCGGCGACATCATCACCAGCGGCAGCCCGCCGGGCGTGGCGGCCGGCATGAAAGCACCGGAATGGCTCAAGCCCGGAGACCGGATAGACGCAACGATCGCGGAGCTGGGCACGCTGACGACCTTCATCGTCGAAGGCTGAAACAGACACGAGGACCACAGGTAGCCCCGATATGGCAAATCGACCCGACGAGGCGCTCGTCAAAAAAGCGATAGAGAAGATCGACCGTGACCGGCTCGTGGACCTGGTCGTGGATCTCGTGAATGTGCCCAGCCCCACCGGCTACGAGGGCGATATGGCGCGCACCTTCCACAGGGTTTTGCAAGATTCCGGTTTCCGCGCCACGCTGCAACCTATAGGAGACGAGCGTTACAACGCGATCGGCATCTGGGAGGGCAGCGGCGGCGGTAAGACGCTGATGTTCAACGGTCACCTCGATACGTCCTTCGGGCCCGAACAGGCTCATCGCGGCCTGGGATATCGCTGCGAGGGCAGCGTCGTCGACGATGAATGGATCTACGGTATGGGTACCTTCAATATGAAGAGTGCCCTCGCGACCTATACCGTGGCATGCGAGGCGATCAGGGCGGCCGGCATCGATATTGCCGGCAATGTCGTCATCGCCGGCGTCGCCGGGGAAATCGAAAAGGCGCCGGTCAACGATTTCGAAGGGCGCATGTATCAGGGTTATGGTCCCGGCACGAAGTACGCCATCACGCACGGCGCGGTCGCCGACTATTGCATACTGGGTGAGCCTACCAACATGATGCTCATACCGCGTCACTGCGGGACGACCTGGTTCAAGATCACGGTGCCGGGGGTGCTCATCCACACCGCGTGGTCCGACCACGAAAAAAACGCGGTAAGCAACTCCAATCTCGTTCTGAATGCCCTGAACGAGTGGATACCGGGATATATGTCACGCAACGAGTTCGGCGGCACGCAACCGAAAGTCAATATCGCCGCGATCGAGGGCGGCTGGCCGTGGCGCGGCGCGAGGACCCCCGACAACTGCTCCATCTACATGGATGTCCGGACGCCACCGGATGTGCTGCCGGTGGAGGTGTATCGCGAAGTACGGGAATTGATCCGCAAGCTCGAGCGAGAACACAGCTCCTTGAGCGGCACAACGGTGGACATCTACGTTTCCGCGCCCGGCACCAGCATCCCGGACGATCATGAACTGGTACGCACGATAGCGGAGGCACACAGGGAACAACTGGGCGTTGCGCCGAAAATCGGCAACGAAATCTGGTACAGCGACGCTGCGCATATGAACAGGTACGGAATACCGACCGTCAACTACGGTTCCGCAGGGCGGATTCGTACCGGCGGCGGCGGCTTCGATACCTTGCAAGGGGAGGCCGTGCACATCGGAGACATGCTCGATATCATCAAGGTTTACATCCAGTGTATCCTGACATTTTGCGGCGACCGGCCAAGCGTTAACAGGTCCTGATGGACGACCCGTCGCTCGTTCGCCAGCTCGGAAACGCCCAGGTCTACGATCTGGGTCAGCCTTATTGGGCCGGCATGCCCGTGCATCCGTTCGATCCACCTTATCAGTATTACCTGTTCGACTATCACGAGCACGTTGTGAAGGATCTGGGGAAAATCGAGCCCGGGTTTTCGCATGCCATCGGCATCATGATCACGTCCATGCATGCCGGCACGCATTTCGACGCGCCCGTCCACATGTCGCAGGATCTTAAAGTTCAGGGCCGGGACATCACGCCATACCAGCGCGGCACCGGCTTCGTCGATCTGCCGGAACCGTTGCACAGCATGGAGAACGTTCCTCCTCTGGTATTGCGAGCGGTGATGTACGATATTCCGGCGCTGAAAGGATGCGATATCCTGCCGGAACGGTACTCGATTACCGCGAAGGACCTGGAGGATGCGGCTGCCACGCAGCGGATCGAGCTGAACGAGGGCGACTGTGCGATCGTTCGCACGGGATATGGACAGCTGTTCGAAAGCGACGGCGATAGCTATCTGCACCGCTGGGCCGGGCTGTCGCCTGACGCCGTTCGCTGGCTGGCTGGAAAAAAGCCCCGCCTTGTGGGCACCGACAACCTCTCACTCGGATGTCCCGATCTGTTCGATGCACACCGGGTGCTATTGATAGAAAACGGCATTTACGTCATGAAGAGTCTGTATCTCGAGCGTCTTGCCTCGGACCGCAAGTACGTTTCTACAGTCGTGGTGTTGCCGTTGAAAATCAAGGGCGGTGAGGCGTCGCTCGTCAGACCGATCGCCATCACCTGAACTCACTGAACACCGAAGGTCAGGAAATGCAGCAAAAGATATGGACGAGCGAGCTGAACCGGATGGATGCCATTCGTGGCGCCTTCGATCGCTCCAGGACAATTCGTTTCTACGATACGACGCTGCGCGATGGAGAGCAGGCCGTTGGTGTCGTATTCGATCCCGAAGAGAAATTCGAGATTGCCTGTGCGCTCGCCGAGCTCGGCGTCGGTCGGATCGAAGCCGGCTTTCCCCGTGTCTCCGAAGCGGACTCGCAGGCAGTCAAACGCATTGTCGACGCAGGACTGAGTTCCGAGATCTGGGGCTTCTCCAGGGCCGTCAAGGCGGATATCGACGCCTTGATCGAGCTCGGAATCAGGCAGGCGCTGATCGAGATTTCCACGAGTGACATCAAGATCGCCGCTTACGGCTTCACGCGGGAAGTGGTGTTGCAGCGCATTCGCGATGCCGTGCGCCACGCCGTGGACAGCGGCCTGCGTGTTCTTTTCTTTCCCGTCGACAGCACGCGCAGCGATCTGGAGTTCCTGCGCGAGGCATATACCGCGGCGCGCGAAGCGGGTGCATCGGAAGTCGCCGTCGTCGATACCATCGGCGCGTGTTCGCCCGAAGCGGTCGAATACCTGGTTAGAGAAGTCCGCAAGTGGGTAGGCGACGACGTGCCACTGCATTTTCACGGACACAACGATTTCGGTCTCGGTACCGCGCTCGCGATAGCGGCGGTACGCGGCGGAGCCGACTGGATTCAGGGAACCATCAACGGCATCGGCGAGCGCGCAGGCAATTCCGATATCTGCGAGGTGGCCCTGGCGCTGTCCTGCGTGTATGACGTGCCGGTCGAACTGGACCTGACGAAGGCGCGCCAGGTATCCGCGCTCGTACAGAAAGCCGCCGATTACCGGGTCGACGGTTGGCGTCCGGTTGTCGGCGAGAACCTTTTCACACGTGAAAGCGGTGCCGTAGCGAATCAGTTCCACATTCCGGAAGCGATAGAGCCGTACTCCGCAGATCTGGTTGCAGCGCCGCGGCGCATCGTGCTCGGGAAGAAAAGCGGTCTGGTCAGCATCAAACTCAAGGTGCAGGAGCTCGCCCTCGACGTGCCGGAAGAGAATTTTCCGGACCTGCTTGCGAAGGTGAAACGCGACGCGACGGCAGCCGGACGGTTGCTGACCGACGATGAGTTTCGTCATCTCGCGCGGTCCGGTCGCTCAAGCAGCGCCTGATGGAAGGCAGAGGGTTGCGTATTGCCGTGGTGGGCGGTACCGGTGGCCTCGGGTCCGGTCTCGCCTTTCAGCTGGCGAAGACAGGCTACGATGTGGTCATAGGTTCTCGCTCGACGGAAAGAGCGGAGCGTACGGCCGTTGAGCTGCGAAACGAATTGTCCGCAGCCAGGATCACTGCGGCAGACAACGCTGCCGCGGCCGCAACCGCCGATGTGGTCATCCTGACCGTCCCGTTCATCAGCCATGACGCAACGCTCGAATCCATCCGGGACGAGCTCGAAGGCAAGATCCTCGTCGATACCACGGTGCCGCTGGTGCCGCCGAAAGTGATGCGCGTGCAATTGCCGCCGGAGGGTTCAGTGGCCCGGCACGCGCAGCGGCTGCTCGGCAAGAACGTACGTGTCGTTTCGGCTTTTCAGAATGTCGCGGCTGCGCACCTGAGACACGACCGGCTCGGCGCCGCGGCTTGTGACGTTCTGGTCAGCGGCGATGACCCGGCCGCACGGGACACGGTCGTCGAGATCGCCGAAAAGCTGGGACTTAAGGCCTGGCACGCGGGGCCCATCGACAATGCCGTGGTCGCGGAAGCGCTGACCTCCGTGCTGATATTCATGAACAAGAGATACGATCTGGACGGGGCGGGAATTCGCGTCGTCGGTAATCCGAAAACCTGATCCGCCCGCGAGTCAACCGTCCGTATCCGCCTCGTCCCGGAGCACGCGCTCCCGATACCTGCTCGGGGATTCCCCTGTCCAGGCCCGAAACGCGCGGGAGAAGCTGCTGATCTCCGAAAAACCCAGCAGAAAGGCGACTTCGCTTACGGAATGCAGCCGCTGATGCATGTATTGTTCCGCCAGCTCGCGGCGCGTCTCGCTCAGCAGCATGCTATAGCTCGTGCCGCGCGAGGTGAGGCGGTTCTGCAACGTCCGCTCGCTCATATTGAGCTGGGCCGCGACGTTGTGCTTGCTGCACTCGCCGGATGGCATCAAGCCGATCAACGATGCCCTGACGCGTGCAATGATGTCACCGCGGCCAATCTGCCTGAGCAATGACATGACGACCTCGTCATTCTGGCGCGCAAGCTCGGCGTTGGCGGCGGGCAGGCGCACCGTCATGTCGCGGATGTCGAACGCGAGCGTATTTCGGGAACTTCCGAATTCAATGGGTGCACCGAACCAGGCGCTGAATCTGCCGAGATTGCGTGCCGGCTCGGGACGTCGCAGGGAAACCCGCAGCGGATTGAAGGTCGGGCGATATATGAACCGGCTGAAACGCAACAGGGTGGCAAGCCAGGCATCCTGGGGCGCATAACACGTCAGTCCGATGGCCGGCAACATTGACAATCTGAATTCACGGGCATCGCTTTCAACCTCGGTTACCGCGTTTGTAGATACCAATCCGAAGTATCGGACGATACGATGACAAAAGGACTCGAGATCTCTGCTGGCGAACAACGAATAGCCGAGTGCGTTGAGCGAAGTAGGATGGACGTGCTCGGCAATGGAAAGTCCGAACGCGGGGTCGCCCGTTACTTCCTCCGACAATTGGTATACGCGGGTCATCTGGTCCGCCGGATACCTCATCGCCGGATCACGCGAGGTCGCGATGTCGATTCCGGCGCTCGCGAATATCTCGCGGCTGTTGATGTCCCTTTCGTCCAGGGCTTCCGCGACCGCGACAGCCCAGCTCGCGATCACGTTGCGTTCGCGTTGGTCGGGCGGCAGCTTGTCGGTCATCGTCGTGATGGGGTAACTCCGCACGGTCGAGGCCAAACCATCATTATCGCAGGTCCGCCCCGCGCAAGCGTGCCAGATGGGCGACTGCACGACCGGCCAGGCTGATTCGGTCGTCGAGGGTCTGCATGACGGTATTGGCGACTTCGACGTCGATGCCGAGTCCGGCGACGGACGGTGCGGCTGCCTCATCAAGCGTATCGAGAAGGAACCCGTCGATCAGCACATGGTAATGCTCCGCCACGGAGAGCGCCGATTCCGCGATACCCAGTTCCCCCATGATCTTCGCCGTCGGCCCCTTGATGGCTCTTCCCTGCACGATGGGGGATACTGCGACGACCGGTGCGGGACTGCCGGCGATTGCCGCGGCAACGCCGGGCAAGGACAGGATCGGATCGATGCTGAGCCAGGGGTTGGAAGGGCAGATCACGATTCCCGCGAGCTGCGGGTCTGACAGTGCCTCCAGGAACCCGGGCGACATCCGTGCATCGTCGGCGCCGTCGTAGGTGACGCGACGCACCTTCGGCTGACAGCGGTAACGGACGAAATAGTCCTGAAACGAAAGCGGTCCTGCATCCGTTTCGACGACCGTTCTGACCACATCGTCAGTCATCGGAACGATTCTGGCACCGACCCCGAAGCGCTGACCGAGGTCTGTTGTTACACCGCTCAAGGTTTGCTCTGCCCGCAGGCGATCGGAGCGATAAACATGCGCAGCGAGGTCGCGATCCCCGAGCCGAAACCAGGATTCGATGCCGAGCCGCTCCAGCTCGGACATGAATGACCACGTTTCCGACTCGCGTCCCCAGCCGGTTTCGCGATTGTTGACGCCTGCCAGAGCGTAGAGGATCGAATCGATGTCAGGCGAAATATGTAATCCGAGGTATGAGAAATCGTCGCCTGTGTTGGCGACGATGGTGAGCTGTGCGGGTGAGAGCACGTTGCTCAGGCCGAGTGCCAGTTTGGCGCCGCCGACGCCCCCCGAAAGCGCCAGGATGTTGCTCTCGACGGTCATCGGAACAGATCGAGTTCCCGATCGCGCAGCAATGCCCTGGCGCTGGAATCGCCATGTATGTTCCGGAACCCCCGAACGAGCGCTACCGGTTTCCCTTCCGCCGCCTGACCCATCAACATCGAACCTGCGGCTGCAATTTCATCGGCGACAGCAATTTCCGTGACTCGAAGCTCGCGATCGTATCGATCAACGGCTCCCCGCAAATCCAGCAAGGCCTTGACGCCGGCTACGCCGATGGCATGGCCGACGACACCATTGCGCCAGGCCCGGCCGATGCTGTCTGCAACAATGACACCGACCTCGCGCCCGCAGCGGTCGCGCAAGTGGTTACGAATTTCCCGCGCCGACCCATCCGGGTCTTTCGGCAGCAACAGGGCATGGCCGTCTTCGACGTTGGACTGATCGATGCCGGCATTGGCCATCACGATACCGAGCCGGTTCTCGGTAATGATCAGCTTGTCGGTCACGCGTACGATTGCCACTGACTCCTGAAGGATCAGCTCGACGATTCCGGGATCCTTGCCGGTCGCCCGGGCGAGCTTTTCGGCTTCGGCGGACGGAACGACATCTCGAATGAGCCTTGTTTGCCCCTCTGCCTTGGAAACGATCTTCTGGGCGATCACCAGAACGTCATGGTCTGCGAAGACGATGCCGTTATCAGACGCAGATTTCTCGACAAGCCGCGGCAGAGAATCGCCCGCTCGCACGTCGGGAAACCCGAGGAAGGCGACCAGCTCGAGCCGGTCCGCAGTATGACTGGCGGTCATGCAATCAGACTTCTATAGCGGAATCAGTCTCACAATACCTCATGAGCAGCCTTTCCGTACCATGAGACAGGTTTCAGGAATCGGCCTGAGCAGCGTGAAGCGCTGCCTGCTCGAGCCGCGAGAACGTCTCGTCGATATCGGCGCGCGTCGCCGCCGGGTGAATCGGACACATGCGAAGCACGAGCCGGCTGCTCAGCTCCGTCGTCGTAATATAGGCAAATCCGGACCGGCTGACTCGCTCCGCGATTCGTGCGTTGAAGCGATCGACAGCTGCGGCATCGCCCACGGCGCGATAGCGGAACGTGAGCACGCCGAGGGTAGCGGGGGTGACGATTTCCCAGGCGTCGTGCTCTTCGACGTACTGCTGGGCATGGCGCGCGAGCTCCAATCCCCGGTCCACTGCGTCGCGAAAGGCGGACACACCGTACACGTGCAGTGAAAGCCACAATTTGAACGCCTTGAAAGAACGGGTGACCTGCAATCCCATGTCACGATAGTTGAAAAATTCGCCCACGGCATCCGTGTCGCGCATGTAGGCGGGGACCCGGCGAAACGTCTCCTGGAACCAGTCCTGTTGCCGTCCGAGCACGCAGGCGCATTCGAGGGGTTGAAAAAGCCATTTGTGCGGGTCTACGGCGATGGTATGAGCCCGCTCGATGCCGGCGAAGAGCGGCCTGATGCGGTCGGAAAGCATGGCGCCGCCGCCGAACGCGGCGTCTACGTGAAACCAGAGATCCTCGCGTTCGCAAAGGTCGGCGAGGTCGTTCAGGAAATCTATGGCGCCGGTATTGGTCGTGCCACCGTTGCCCACCACGCAGAACGGGCGCCTGCCGGCGGCGCGATCCGCCTCGATCGCAGCCATCACCGTCCGGGCGTGCAGCCGGTAGTCTGAATCCGGCTCCAGCAGCCGCAGCTGATCCGGCGTGAAGCCGAGCAGAAACAGCGCGCGCTCTACGCATGAATGGGTTTGGGTCGAGCAGTATACCGTCGCCCTGTCGAAATCGTCCTCCAGATGAATGTGGCGGGCTATGGCCAGAGCCGTGAAATTCGCGGCGGAACCGCCGCTGACGAAGAGACCGCTGGACGGGAAATCCCAGCCGAACCGGGTCCCCAGCCAGTCGATCGTGAACCGCTCGACCTCGAATGCACCTTCGTTGTGTGGCGCGGTGCCGGCGAAGACGTTGAAGCCGGCCGCCATGAAATCCGCCAGGACGCTGATGAAATTAGCGGGCCCCGGAAAATAGGCGAAGAACCGCGGATGCATCAGATGCATTGTCTTGCCGAACACCTCTTCGATGGCGTGTTCGATCGTCGCGGTGGCATCCGCGGGCGCCGCGGGAAACGGTCGGCGGAGGTTGCGCAGCTCGTCCCGCGAAACCTCCGGAGGGAGAACCGGACGATCGCACACTCCGGTTGCATGCTCGACGAGGGCATCGACCACACGATAGCCGAGCTGCCGCATTTGGGCGGATTCCAGCTGGAATGGATTCCCGCGCCGTTCGACGGACTGTTCCTTCATCCCCTTCTCCATGCACCTACTCCCGATTGACAATTTAGAAAAGCGATTGGGTGGACCACGATTATGTACATGATCCCGGAGGAGGAGGCACGCCTCCGGAATCGGGGGTGCCGGCCGGCCTGGCGAACCGGGCGCGTCCTTGGCGGGCGCTCAACCCTGTTGTTAGGGCACAACAGCAGCATGCGAAAAAGCATATGCAATCGCATATATCCTTTGCTAGCATGTGCCGGACTGGTTGGCTGTCCATGCGAAGAGGGGATGACATGTTGCACTTCCGGTACATTCGGCTCGACCAAGACGTCTCTGCGCGATGGCTGCCACGTTCCGCTGGAGTTTTGTTGAGCGTCGGTATACTGGCGCTGTCGGCCGCCCAGGCGGCGCCGATCGAGCAGATTGTGGTCACGGCCCAGAAGCGTGGCGAGCAACGCTTGCAGGAGGTGCCACTCGCCGTTCAGGCTGTCACGGGCGATCAGATCAACGCGCAGGTGGCTCTGGAATTGAGCGACCTCGCTTCCCAGATCAGCGGCCTCGTGGTGCAGGATCTCGGTCCGGGCGACCGCAAGTACATCATCCGCGGGGTCAACTCGACGGCCACGGCGGCCGTCGGTGTGTATTACGACGAGGCTCCGATCACCGCGCGTTCCAAGCAGGACGGCGGTGGGCGTCAGGCCGACATCGAGCTGCACGACCTGGCGCGCGTCGAGGTTCTGAAGGGACCCCAGGGTACGTTGTACGGCGCCAGTTCGTCGGCCGGCACGATCCGTTACGTGCCCAACCGACCCGATCCGACCGCCCTCGATGCCGATGTGAGTGGCCTCCTGTCCACGACCGAGGACGGCGGCGAGAATTTGCACATCGACGGTATGGTCAATATCCCGGTTGTGGAGGACGTCTTCGCCCTGCGGGCCGTGGGCTGGTACACGGACGAGGATGGCTTCATCGACAACCTGCTGCTCGACAACGAAGACATCAACTCGAATGAAGTCAGCGGCGGCAAGCTGGCGGGTGAATGGCTGATCAACAACGATTGGACCGCGACCCTTTACGGGTTGCGGCAGGACCGGGAAGTCGGCGGCACGTCGAGGCAAATGCCCATCAAGCAGGACACGTTCGCGGCCAACCAGGCCGCCTTCGCGGACGCCCTCGCGGCCGCAGGCTTCGGAATACCGGAGGCCCGGGAGCGCACCACTCAGCAATACACCATCACCACCTGGGATGAGGAGCTGACGCTGGTTGGCGGGAAGCTGGAATGGGACAGCGGGCCCGGCAGTCTCCTGCTCGCGGCCAATTACTACGAGCGCGACATCGACTTCAATTTCGACTCCACGCCGATCCTTCTGTTTTTCGGAGTGCCGGTGCCCGCGATCACCGCCCAGCCACAGAGCCGCGAGACCGAAACCCTGGAGCTGCGCTACTCATCGGCCCTGGACGGGCCAGTGCAGTTCGTCGTCGGCGGCTTCCTGTCCCGCGAGGAGAAGGACTTCGCGGTCCACGTGATCGCTACCGGTCCGGACGGGAGGACGCTCGGCCCGTTCGATCCCGGCGGCCCCAATACACTGTTTGGGCGCGACAAGACGGACGAGCTGGACCAGGAGGCGATCTTCGGCGAAGTGGAATTTCTGGTCAACGACGCCCTTTCTTTCCTGCTCGGCGCGCGTTACTACCAGTTCGAGATCAACTCCCGGAACCGGGAGCTGCAACCCTTTGGCGGTGCGCCCGCACCGAGCATAATTCCCACAGAGTTCAACGTGGACGACGACAAGGTCACGGGCAAGGCCAACGTGACTTATCGCTTTACCGAAGACGCCCTCGCCTACTTCACCGTCAGCCAGGGGTTCAGGCCCGGCGGGACGAACGACATCGCCTTCATTCCTCCGGGCACCACGCCGCCCCCGCCGGGTTTCGGCCCCGACGAGCTGATCAATTACGAGATCGGCTGGAAGACGGCGTGGCTGGACAACAGCCTGACTTTCAACGGCGCCGTGTTCTGGATCGACTGGGAAGACCTGCAGACGGCAACGTTCGATCCGAGTTCTCCGTTCAACGTCGTGCGTAACGCCGGCGAGGCGGAAATCAGGGGCATCGAGTTCGACCTGGTTTCCACGCCTGTCGACGGCCTGAACCTCGGCCTGACGGGCTCCTTCCAGGACGCCGAGTTCGCCTCGGACGTGCCAGGTGGTTCACCGACCCAGCCCTTCGCGGTGGACGGGCAGCCGATTCCCAATGTGCCGGAGTTCCAGTTCGGCGCTACGGGCCAGTACACCTGGCAAGCCTTCGGTAACGCCAACGCGCTGGTCCGCCTGGAATGGTCCTACCAGGACGACCGGATCACGGCGCCGAACGACCCGGTCAGCAACGTGGATCTGGACTCGTTCAGCCTGCTGAACGCGAAAATCGGTCTGCAGACCGAGCAGTGGGATGTGTCCCTGTTCATGAAGAATCTGTTGGACGAAGAGGAGGCGATCTTCGACGCGATCAATACCAACCAGGATCCTCGGGGCATCATTACCGCCCGGCCGCGGACGGTCGGTTTGCAGCTTGGTTACCGCTTTGGGCAGCAATAGGATCTGTGAGGCGGCGACAGCGACGGCGCGGTGATCCGGCGGTCGGGCGACCGACTTTACCGGCCCAGGATTTCTCCTGCGAACCCGGGAATTTCGTTCTATACTTGCAAATGGAGTTCCAGATCCAGAAAAAACAAGGGGATCCAGATGAAAATAATTGCGCCGCTCGCCGTTTTCCTGTGTTTGGTTGGTTGCGAGCCAGAGCAAGCAGAAGTCGACCCAGGCTCTGATCCGGTAATCACGGTTGTGCCCGAGCCGAGCGAAAACCCCTCGCCTGCGGCCTATTGCAAACGGGATGGCAACGCTTTGAACGTGGAGTTCAAAAACGCCGGTGGAGTAGCCAGTGATCGCAACATGGACGTCTCTGTCGAATTTTCCACTCCGGCGGGGCCACAACCGGTTACGCGGACATTGCGTCCACTGTCTCCTGACCAGACGGCCACACTTTCTTACCCCATACCGTCGGACTGCTTCAGTCCCGACTGCTCGTTTGGCATACAGTGGGCAGATCAACCGGCTGTCGAGGGCACTTGCACGGGCTGAGCATCGCGAAGGCGGGCCTGTCCGCGAGGAACCAGGGCCCCTGAAGCCGGTCTTTGGAAGGCCGGGCGTCAGGCGATAAAGTCGGGCGGGATACCGGCGGTGGCAGCGGAAGAATGGCCGGATCAGCCCGGGCAGCGCGAACGCGCAGCCTTTCTTGCCCACAACGTATCCAGCACCTCGACAAGGCGCACGATGGACCAGGCGAAGGGGATGTAGCCCAGATAGCCGAGCAGCGGCATTTCGAACACTTTCAGGAAGCCGAGCAGCGGCACGGAGTACTCCCAGCTCGGAACGGCCCAATAGTTCCAGAACTCCCACAGCACGCCGCACA
>CAZTAE010000009.1:0-30509 GCA_964611535.1 uncultured Woeseiaceae bacterium | reverse complement strand
CCTGGCCCGAGCCGCGCACGGCGGACGAGCTGCACGACGCGCTGCTCGTCACCGGCTTCCTCACCGTCCGCGAGGGCGAGTCCGGCGAGACGGCAGGGCTCGACTTCGGCTGGCGGCACCTGTTCGACGAGCTGATTGCGGCGCGGCGCGCCACGCTGGTTTCGCCGCCCGGCGGCGAGACGCTCTGGATCGCGGCGGAACGGCTCGCCTGGTTCCGGCGCCTCTGGCCGGAGATGGCGGCCGAACCCGCGCTCGAGCCGATGCCGGATCCGGCGGTGGGCGACGCCGACGCCGCCTTGCGCGAGCTCGTTCGCGGGCGCCTGGAGTCGCTGGGGCCCGTGACCGCTGCGAAGCTGGCGGCGCCGCTCGGCATGAGCGCAGGTGGGATCGAGGCCGTGCTGGCCGGCCTGCAGGTGGAAGGTTTCGCGATGCAGGGGCGCTACACCGGGGTTGCCGAGGACGAATGGTGCGAGCGCGGACTGCTCGCCCGCATCCACCGCTACACGTTGAAGCGCCTGCGCGCGGAAATCGAGCCGGTAACGCCGGCTGCCTACTACCGGTTCCTGCTGCACTGGCAGCACGTCGCCGGTGAGCGGGTCGAGGGGATCGAGGCGCTGGCCGCGGTGCTAGAACAGCTGGAGGGCTATCCCGCCGCGGCATCGAGTTGGGAGACCAGCCTGCTGCCGCTACGCATGGGGCAATACGACGCCGACCTGCTGGACAGGCTCTGCAACGCCGGGCGCTTCGTCTGGACGCGCCTCAATCCGCCGCGCATGCATGCGCAGGACGACAAGGCGCGCCAGGCGGCGCCCGTGCGCAACACACCGATCGCCTTCGTCGCGCGCAGCAGCTTGAAGCACTGGCAGGCCCTGTCGCGCGATTTACGCGATGAACGCTTGAGCGGCAGCGCGGAAGCGGTATTCGACACGCTGCGCGAGCACGGCGCGCTGTTCTTCTCCGATCTCAAAGACGCGAGCGGGCAACTGCACGAGCACCTGGAAGCCTCGCTCGCCGAGCTCGTCGCGCGCGGTCTCGTCACGGCGGACACCTTCGCCGGGCTGCGCGCGCTGATCAGCCCGCAACTGCGCCGCGCCGACACCCGGCGACAGCGCCGACGCGCGCGCGCGCCGGGCGTGGAGGACGCCGGCCGCTGGGCGCGGGTCCATTCCGCGAAGCGAGAGGACGGCTCCGGCGGCCGGCTTGCGGACGAACACGTCGCGCACGTCGCGCAGGTGCTGCTGCGCCGCTACGGCGTCGTCTGCCGGCGCGTGCTCGAACGCGAGCAGCTTCTTCCCCCGTGGCGCGACCTGCTGTATGCGTTTCGCCGCATGGAGGCGCGGGGCGAGGTGCGCGGCGGGCGCTTCGTGCAGAACATGAGCGGCGAACAGTTCGCGCTGCCGGAAGCGATCGGCGCGCTGCGCGAGGCGCGGAAGACCGAGAGCGGGGAGACGCTGATGCTTTCCGCCGCCGATCCCCTGAATCTCATCGGCATCATCACGCCGGGCCAGCGCCTCCCCGCCCTGCCGGGCAACCGGCTGCTGCTGACCGAGGGCGTGCCGGTCGCGGTGCGGAGCGGCAAGCAGGTCGAGTTCCTGCGGGAGCCCGATTCAGCAGAGGAATGGAGCATCCGCCGCCGTCTGATGGGTCCGTTCCGCGCCGTCCCCGAATCCGCGGCCCGACAGGCGTAGGAGTCGGCGGCCCTCAGAACTCGAAACTGGCGTTCAGCCGCAACGCGTCGTAATCCGACCCCGACTCCTGGTACTCGGCGGCGAAGCCGAGGCCGTTCTCGAAGCGGTACCCGAAGCCGCCGCCGTAGAGGAATTCGGTGCCGTTGTCTCTGGGAATGCTGCCTTCCGGCCGGACGGACCAGTGCATGGCGCCTGCGGTGGCGTAAGCCTCCCAGCCACCGCCGAAGCGCAGCCGGGGCATGGCCACCAGCGACCACACATCGGCGCGGGTGGATTCGCGAAAGACAACGGCGGGGCAGATGTCGCCGGTCGGGCAGACGTTGCGGGCATGGACGCTGCCGTCGCGCTCGAACATGAACCGGAATGCGAGCTGCGGGAGCCAGTTGTAGCCGACGCCGAAGCCCACGGCGTCGCCGTCATCGTCGACGCGGCCCCACCAGGGACCGCCGTCGCGAAGCGGCAGGTCGAAATCCGCCTGGCCGACCTGGAAGGTGGTGAACCAGCCGTCGGCGGCTCCCTGCTCCTGGGCCCGGGCAAGCTGGCTGCCATGAAGTGCTCCCGCAACGACGAGAGCCACAAGAAGGATTTGCGGCATGGCAGGTTCCGGCCTCCTGCAGGTCAAAGCGTGTGGTAGTGCGTCGTCCGGTCCCTGTTTTCGTACCGGCGCTGATCCTCCAGGCAACGAACCGCCGCCGGATGGGCCTCGAGCCGTTCCGGGTTTATCTCCTGGCCGCAGTCGACGCAGATGCCGTAGCTGCCTTCCTTCAGCCGCTGCAGCGCGACGTCGATGTCGCGTATCTCGTCGACGTCGCGCGTCACCTCGGCCAGATTGACGTCGGAGACGAGATCGGCCCACGATTGATCCCCGGTGTCGGCGACCTCGTCCGCCAGCCGGTTGTAGGATTCGTCATCGTACTTGCGGAGCTCCCGCTGGATGTCCAGGCGCAACTCTTCTGCGCGGGCCCGGAGGCGCCGTTCGATCTCGCCTGCTTCCTGCACGGTCGACATCCCGTGCCCTCGCTGCCTATTCGACATCCCCTCGTGCTCCCGCTTCCTCTGCCCGTGCCTCACGCTCGGTCCCCCGCACCACTTCCGCTTCCCGTTGCTCATCGGCCTTTCGCCGCTCCGAGAGCGTCTCGCCGGAGGCGCCGTAACCCGGCTCCTGCAGCTCCGCCCGCCGCCGCTCCTCCGCGAGGCCCCGGCGCTCGCCTTCCGAACGGATTTCACTGAAGTCCAGGTCGTCCCGCTCCACGTCATCGACGGGGCCCGTCCAGTCCTCCGGCGCGTCCGTTACTTCCACGTCCATGCCCCGCCACTCCTCGAGGCTGACCTCCTCGAGGTCGCCGTCGAAATACTGCATTTCCAGTACGGACTCGTCTTCGTCGAAGGCGAGTACCTGGAAGAGCTCTCCGTCCTCCAGGTCCTGGTACCAGTGACCGACGGTCGGTTCGATTGCGTTGTCCATATTCCTCTATCCTGCTGTCGTCTCACCGCCGAGCTCGGGTAACACATGTCCGGTCACGTAGCCGGAGTCGGCCTGCGATGCGAAGAAAACGTAGGCCGGCGCAATTTCCTCCGGTTGCGCCGGCCGTCCCAGTGGCGTGCTTGCGCCGAATTCCCGGATGGCTTCGTCGCTCCGCTCGGCCGGATTCAGCGGTGTCCAGACCGGGCCCGGAGCAACGCAGTTGACGCGAATGCCGCGCTCGATGACGTTCTGCGCCAGGGACTTGGTGAAAGCGTGTATCGCGCCCTTGGTGGCGGCGTAGTCGAGGAGCGTCTTGTTGCCTTCCAGGCCCACGATAGAGCCTGTGTTGATGATCGCGCCGCCCGGCTTCATATGCGGAAGGGCGAACTTCGACATGTAGAAGTACCCGAAGATGTTGGTCTGGAAGGTCCGCTCCCATTGTTCGAGCGAAATCTCCTCGAGGGTTGGGCGGTGCTTCTGGTAAGCCGCGTTGTTCACGAGCACGTCGATGCGCCCATAGCGCTTCAGGACGAGATCGACCGCGGTACGGCAGAAGTCCGGGTCCCGGACGTCGCCGGGAATGAGGAGCGCGCTGCGGCCGAGTTGCTCGATTTCGTCCTTGCCGCGTTCGGCGTCCCGCTGCTCCTCCTCGAGGTAGATGAGCGCGACGTCTGCGCCTTCGCGCGCGAAGACCAAAGCGACGGCGCGGCCGATGCCCGAGTCGCCGCCGGTCACCAGGGCGATGCGCCCCTCGAGCTTGCCGGCCGGCCGATACCGTTCCGCCTGGAAACGGGGCTTCGGATCCATCTCCGCCTCCAGCCCCGGCTGATCGATGTCCTGCGGCGGGAAGGGCGGTCTCGGTTTGGTCGACATGGATGATACTCCGGCGGCCTGACGCCGCCCTGCTGGCAACACGCGGAGTGATTCAAGTTCCATGCCATGGCAGCGCGCCTGCCGGGCCGCCGGAGCGCGCCGCCGGCCGGTCCAACGGCGCGGCAACGACGGCCTGCCGCGCGATGCATCGCTCCGGCCGCCAATATTTACAACGCGTTTGTAATTCGTTCCCCGGGCGCACGCGATACACTGGAAAGGCAACAGCGAAAACGCGTGCGATCGGCTCAGGCAGATGAGGAGGTTCGAATGTTCGTGGCGGTTTACTGGTGGCGCGCCCACCCGGGCAAGGAGGAACAGTTCCGCAAGGCGTGGCGGCGCGGGACCGAGCTGATCACCGAAATCTACGGAAGTTACGGTTCGCGCCTCCACGAAAACGCCGACGGCCGCTTTGTGGCCTACGCCGAGTGGCCGGACGAGGCCGCCTGGCGCCGGGCCTTCGACGCGAAGATGTACTACGACGAGCCGGAGACGCGCCGTCTGTTCGTGGATGCCATTGCGGAAACGCCGCCGGACAACGCGCCGGTCTTCACGATGACCGTGACGGACGACCTGCTCAGCCGCGCTTCTGCCGAGCGCTAGCGTCCGCGGACAGGCCGGGGGCGGTTTCGTCGGGCGGGGCGAGCCGCGCGGACAGTGCCGCGACCACCGTGTCGCTGTCGAGCGAGAGCATGAGCCTGCACGGATGCTTCCGTTCCGAGCGCCGCAGGCACCGGCCCTGGCGACAGGTCGGGCATGGCTCCGGGGATTGCAGCACCGTTACGTTGCCGACGACTTGCACCCCGGCGCCTGGTTCGCCCGCGCCGCGGTAGGGCGTCCGGTCGCCGGCATAGCCGCGCGGCCACGGTCCCCAGACTCCCGGGTTTTCCGGGCCGAACAACGCCACGGTCGGCACACCCGCGGCGGCTGCCATATGCGTCGCCACGGTGTCGGTGCCGACATAGACGGTCGAGCCTGCGAGCAGCTCGGCCAGCTCCGCAAACGACAGCTTGCCCGCGAGGCTGAGAGCCGAACACGGTAAGCGCTCGGTGATCGCCCGCAGGTACTCGAGCTCATCCGGCGCGGAGCCGCCCGTCAGTACGATCGGCAGCGCGCGGTCCCCGAGCCACGCGCCCACGGCTTCCCAGCTCTCGCGGGTCCAGCGCTTGTGAGGCAGGCCGGGGCTCACGTGCAGCACGGCGTAGGGGCGTTCTCGAATCGCCGCCGGCAGCAGCCTGTCGACGTTTGCTTTCGCCCGGGCCGCTCGCGGCAGGCGAATCTCGCGGGACGGCTTCGCCCCGGCCAGCGCGGCCAGGGCGCCGTTCTGGAGCAGCGTGTGCGTGTTCTCGGGGTCGTGAAACACCCAGGCATCCATCGCACGGCGTTTCCAGGCATCCCGCCCGGCCGGCACCGCGGCGATGCGCCGGCGGCCGGCAAGCACGACGTACCAGATCGAGCGGTCCGTCTCCTTCGTCGAGATTCCGAGGTCGTATCGCCGCAGGATGCGCCCGAGGAGCCGCAGGTACTCAACCGGCTTCGGATGCTTGGAAGCCGTGATGACCTCGTCGATGTCGGGGTTGCCCTCGAGCATGCCCTCCTGGCCCGTGTAGACGAGCGCGTCGATTGTCGCGCCCGGGTACGACTGGCGGAGCGATGCGAACAGCGGCGTGGCAAGCAGGATGTCGCCGTGCGCGGGGCCGGCGGAGACCAAAATTCGGGCGTTTTCGGCGCTGAGCGCTATTTCGGGCATTGCGTTGGCGACGTGACTCGAGGTAGCGGAAATGTAGCGCATCGGCGCCGCCCTGGCACTTTCCGGCGCCCGGCTCTCGCTGCTCCGGGCCAGCCGACGGCGCTGGACCTGATCGTCGTGCTGCGCTATGAGTAGCGCGTGAACGATGTCGACCTGCCTGCATCACCCGAACCGCCGTTGGCCCGTGCCGCGGAAAACGAGCGGACGGTCGTCGCGGCGGACGGTTACCGTCTCGCCACGACGTTCTACCCGGCGACGAACGCGGCCGCCGTCGTCGTCATCAATTCCGCTACGGCGGTGCCGCGGGGCTTTTACCGCCGCTTCGCGCGTTTCCTGCAAACCTGCGGCTGGCACGCCGTGACCTGGGACTACCGGGGCATCGGGGGCTCGAAGCCCCGCTCGCTGCGCGGCTTCGACGCGCGCATGCGCGACTGGGCGCTGCTCGACATGGACGCCGTGATCGGCTCGGTTGCGGAGGAACTGGAGCCGGCGCGGCTCTTTGTCGTCGGCCACAGCTTCGGCGGCCAGACGCTCGGCATGATCGGCAATGTCGATCGGGTCGATGCGATGGTCGGCGTCTCGGCGCAGAGCGGTCACTGGGCCGTGCAGGGCGGTCGCGAGCCGCAGAAGGTGCGCTTCCTCGTCACCGTCGTCATGCCGGTGCTGGCAAGGATCTTCGGCTACTTCCCCTGGACGCTGCTCGGGCGCGGCGAGGACCTGCCGCAGGGCGTTGCGCTCGAATGGGCGGGCTGGTGCCGGAACCGGAATTACCTGCTCGACGATCACACGCTGCCCCTCGAGCGCTACGAGCGATTCCATGCGCCGGTGCTTGCCTACAGCGTGGACGACGATGACTGGGGCACTAGCCGGGCGGTCGATGAGATGATGCGCGCCTACCGGAACGTGACCCGGCGGCACCTGAGGCCCGCTGACTACGGCCTCGAGCGGCTGGGCCACATGGGTTTCTTCAGGGAATCCGCAGAGCCCATCTGGCGGGAGGTCGTCGGCTGGCTCGAGGAGGTTGTGCCGGCTACCAGCAGTCGTCCGGATCCGCGTCGGCGCCCTGGACCCCCGCATTCGTGAGCGTCAGCGTGCCGCAGGTGTCGTTGACCTGATCGTCCTGCGGCGTTGCGCTCAGGGTGAAGCTCGCGGCCGCGCTCGCGTCGAAGTCGACGACGTAGTGGCCTTCGCCGGAATCCCGCGGCAAGGCGACGCCGCAACCGGCAGCCGTGTAACTCGCGAAGCGCGTATAGCAGCGTTCGAGCTCCTGCGCAGCCTCCATCAATGCCGCCTTGCCGTCCGCCCGCTTCGTCTTTCGTACCTGCTCCTGGAACGAGGGATAGGCGATCGCGGCAAGAATGCCGACGACCACCACCACGACCATGAGCTCGAGCAGCGTGACCCCTGCCATGCCGCACCGCGAGCGCGTCGGACCTGCCATCCGTGACGTGCTTTTCATTGGCCTGACCTTCCTCATCTCAGTTGCCGCCACGACTGCCGCCCGATGCCGACGCCGCCTCGCTCCGATATCCGGATCAGCTCGCCGGACGAGCCGCTCATGACCTTGACCTCGTCATTGTTCTCGCCGATGCCCGCGATGACCGCCGGAGTCTTGATGATGTTGATGTCCGGATTCATGGCCGAAGGGGGTATCAGGATCTCCTCACCGTTCTCGTCGGTGACGGTGATCCAGTCGTCCTGATCGAAAGCGCCGTCGGCGTTGATGTCGAACACCGCGTACGGCAGGCGTCCGCCCGTGAAGGTGTTGAGCTCCATGAGCCAGCTCTCCCCGCCGAACGCGCAAGGGTCGGGATTCGGGATGAGCGTCGCGAAGATCACGCGGTCGCCGCGCACCGTCGCCCTCGACACCACCCGCTCGCCGGCCGGCCCCGGTCCCCCCAGGCTCGAATGCCAGACGAGGTCCAGGAACCACCCGTCGTGGCCGGACTCCATCTCGTGCGCCGAGACGCCGCGCAGTCGCAGACCCTCCACCGTCTGCTCGCTCAGGATCACCTGCTCGCGCAAGTCGCCGCGGCCCGAGATCGGGCTATTGCGGTCGATGATGCCGTAAAACGTGTCGATGTCCGGATTGTCCGGCACAACGTTGTCGTCGATCCGATAGAACGTGCCCGTGCCGAAGAAAATCATGTGCAGGCCTTCGTCGTTGAAGGCGGACGTGAGCGGCGCCGTGATCGGGCGGCGCTGGCCTCCGGCGTCGCGCGCTACGAAGAGCGGTTGCGGAGTGTTGCCTGACTTGAATTCGTTCGGCACGCCCCACTTGCTGGTATTGCTCGTCTTCAGGTCGAGGCGCCAGAGGTTGCCCTCCGTATCCCCGACGTAGATGCGGTCGGCTACCCGGTCGCTGTTCAGATCGGCAACCAGCGGGGCCCCCAGATCACCGCTGTCGTCCAGGGTGAAGCTCGTGATGACGCGCCCGTCAGCCGGATCCAGAATCCAGATGACACCGTCATCCTGGCCCGTTTCATAGCCACTCGTCACTACGACGCCGAACCGGCCATTCGGCAACGGCACGACCGAGGGTTGGCCGATCGTGTAGCCCAAGGAGGGATGGCTGAACTCCCACAGAACGCTGCTCGAGCTCATGGTGGCCGGATTGGTGATGTCCAGTGCGAATACGCTCTTGCCGCCGGCGCCGGTGGTGCCGACGACGATGGTGCGCCAGCTCCCGTTGAGCAGGGCGTCCGCGACGCGTGGGCTGCCGTCCACGAAGAACCGGTGCGCGTACTCGGGCAGCGTCAACTCGAACAGGTGGTCGAAGGCCGCGTCGGGGACGAAGGCGAAGAGCTCGTTGCCGCCGCTTGCACCGAGGCTCGCGTCGAACCCGTGGAGCATGCCGTCGTTGGCGCCCACGACGACCATTGGCGGACGGTTCTGATAGGTCGTGGACTGCCTGTAGGAGTCGTAGGCCTCGCCGACCCCGGAGCCGTGGAAAGCTTCCGACTGGTCCAGCAGCACGTAGCCAAAGTCCTGCTTGTGCACGAACTGCGGATCGGAGTTGACGATATCGCCCAGGCGGCTGTCACGCTCACGCATCTGGCCACCGGGCTGTTCGTCGGCCCGGGAGCCGCGCAGGTAGTCCAGCCGATCCTGTCCGACGCTGGCGGGCTCGAGAGAGCCGCCGCCCTGCTGCTGGCGCAGGGCATCCTGCTGCTCACTGGCGAGATCGATCCATTCGAAGTCGATGCCCGTGCTGGAGACTTCCGAGCCGTCGCCGGTCGTCGTCGGGGGCGTAATTGTCAGGATCTTGCGGGTGGACAGGTTGAACTCCGACAGAGCGTCCAGCTTCTCCGCAGCTTTCCACGAGGCGACTTCGCTGATGCTGCCGTCGTCTTCGACGCGGAAAGCCTGCAGCTCGCCGCTCCATCGGGTGCTGTCGAAGGCCGCCTGAAACACGGCGGTGTCGGAGCCGAGGCGCGTGGAATTGGCGGCGACGGAGGACGCGGAGCTCCGCACTTCTGCAGAAATCCGGGCGAAGGCTTTGGTCAGACTCTCCACCATCTGGTTCGCTTCGCCTGCCAGATAGTAGTTGTCCGGGCGATTGAATGTGACGGCGCTCGGGCTGGCGCCGCGACCGAAGGACTGCAGTACGTCGCCGTTGGTGTGCCACCATTCGAGCGGCAGCGCACCGGTGTGCGTTTCCGGATCGAAGTCCTCCGGAACGTCGAAGCCGCCGTACTTCGTGGCCAGGTAATACTGGTTGCGCGCGGGCGGCTCCAGCGACTGCGCCTCGAGAACGTCGACCCAGTGCGTTGCCACCGTCTGTTCTCCCGCAAGGTCTGTGCGGATGTCGCGGGTATGCGCATCCCAGGCCAGTCCTGCGATGTAGGCGGAGTTGTTCCGTCCGGTGAACGGCGTGTTGATGGCAATCCCCTCCATGCCGGCGACTTTGCCGGTAGCACTTACGACGTCGACCGTGCCGTCGCCGCTGACCGCCGAGGGCTTCGGCGGCTCCTCGGAGCCGGAGGTACTGCCGGGGAGGTTCTTGTCGCGGTGGGTGTAGACGTCGCCGATACCGAGGATCACATTCTTCTGACACGCGTACTGAATCGGATCCTCCCAATCCCGGATTACCGGAAAACGGTCCGTTGCCTGTGTGGCGTCGACGTTGGTATTCCCCGGGATGCTCGTGTACTGCGGTACGTTGTCCTGGTTCTTCAGGTATCTCAGCGCGGTGTAGTAGAGCTCGCTGACCGGATCGATGCTTTTGTGATTGTTGCCCGTCAGCTGCCCGAACTTGTTCAGGTAGTTGATTGCGCCGCTGTCGTTGATCGAAATGTCGAGCCAGCTTGCTGTCGCTGCAGCATCATCCGTATCGGGGTTGCGCACGAATACCCCGGTTTGGGGGTCCCATTCCCGGTTCGGATTCGTCACTTCACCCTGACCCGGCTCGATCATAGTCGGGCCGACGAATTTCTGGCGCGCGCGCAAGACGCCGCCGTCACGCTCCATGTCGTGGTCGTTCAGGTAGCCGAAGACGCCGATTCGCAGCTCGTCGGCATACTGGTGTATCAGGCCCTCTGGCTTGTAGTTGCCGTTCGGATAGGCGCGACAGTTCGGCTCGAGCAGGCCGGGCACGCAGACCTTGACGCGGACGCTCAGTTCATATGCGCGGCTGGAGAATATGGACTGGGACGGGTCGTAATTCAGAATCTGATAGTCGACGCCATCGTCCTGGATGCGAAAGCGCATCTTGTGGCCGAGCCCCTGTATACGCATCCGGATCCAGTTCGCGGCCAGCGGCGTAGCGCCCTGCAGAAGGCTCCAGTTGTCGCCGCTGGCGGGTAGCCGGCGATCGGGATAGATGTCGGTCCCGCCCTGTCCGTCATGCCGCGCCTTCTCCAGCCAGGTTTCGCTGCTGGTGTCCCTGACGCGATAGCCGCCGGTGAGCACCGAGCGAAACGGGTCGATCGTCTGAGTGGTCGCCCAGTTGAGGAAGTTGCCGCTCCACTCGCCCGTGTCCGTGCAACGGTGGTTGTTCGTGTACCTGGTCGGGTAGAAATGGCGATTAGCCTCCGTGCTTTCGTAGTGGTACCGGTAGCATTTGGCGGAATCGAAGTAGCCGGCGTAGGTAGCGCTCTCCGTGTACTCGACGTCGAGATTGGCGAGGCTGTTGACCGTCGGCCATTCTACCGATGGCACCAGCGTCAGGTTTCCGGGGACGTTGCCGCCGCCGAGGTAGAGAGGCGTCTGCGAAACCTCGGCGTAAGCCGGTGCGCTCGCCAGTGCTGTCAATGCGGCAGCCGCGAACAGGTAACCCGCCTTGCGGATGGTGCTCCGAGCGGTAACTCGCGGTGTATGGTTTTTCATGGTAATGCCTTCCTTAGCGATTACTTCACCGGCTGCGATAAACGCTGCTTACCACGACTGCGGTCAGCGGCCCTGCGTCGTCGCTGGCGGCGCCGTAGCCGACCGTCGTTATACGAAAGTAATAGAATTCCTCAACGGGCGTGCCGGTTTCCGTATTGGAACCGGCGGGCCGGATCGAGCTGAGCTTTTCGATGTAGTACCTGGGCTGCTCGGCAAGATCAGGATCGGCCTCGTAAACGATCGATCCGCCCGCGCCATCCGACTGTGCCGGACCCACCCATACCGGCTGGTCCGGCGAGTTGATCTGGTAGTGGCCATTCGTATCGTCGAAGTCCGGCAGTACGTCCGTGTCGAGCAGGTATTGTTCGGCGGCCCGCAGGGCCGCCTCCGCGCTCTGGAACCCGAGATTCCAGTCGCGCATGCTGCCGGCCATGCGCTCCTGCATGGTCGACGTCCTCATCGACGACGTGCTGAGGAGCGTCATCAGCAGCAGAAAAATCAGCGCCACGATCAGAGCGGCGCCTGACTGACGATTGCCGGGAAACTGCATGGCTTTCATGTTTTGCACCAGCTTGTCTTCCATGAATCAGGGCAGGCGGTTGCGCACGCCGACGGACGTCGAAAAGGCCTGGCGCAACCGTCGGTCATCCGGTGGGTTGAACTGCATCGCGCCAAGTCGGTACACCTGCGTGTCCACCTCCGTGCCGTACTCGTCGCGAGCCCTGCCGAGCAATGAAATCTCGGCGCTGAGGACTCGCTTCCAGTCAGCAACAGCGTTGGCGCTCACCATCCTGTCGATAGCACCGTCGCTGTCGTCGTCGATGCCGTAGCGAACCTGCATCGTGTCGATGCCCTCAGCGAGTTCCTCGGGCGCGAAGCCGCTTGCCGTGGCGCTGTGCAGCTGCAGGCGAAGCTGGAACAGAGTCGGAACGCCATTCGCGCTGCGTCCCACGAAGAAGGCGAAGGTCTGGAGTCGGGCAACCTCTGCACCCAGGCCGTATTCCTGTTCCGGTCCCCATGTCGGCGAGGAGTTGCCTGGCGTGTATTTGCCGTCATTGCTGTGCACCAGGTTGACGCCGAAGCCGGTAGACGAGACGTTCGTGAGCTGAAAGATCGACGCTTTCTGGCAATCCGTGACAACCAGAATCTCCCCCAGGATGAAGTCGTGGGGCTCGTCGACGAAGAGCTGTGACGAGTCGCTGAATGGCGAAACCAGCGGGTGCGGAGCACCCCCGACACTGCGCACGAGGAGCACGTCGCTGCCGGGTAGGACCAGGCCATTCAGCTCGGCCGGCAGCGTCGGCGTCCATGCGCCGAGGTTGGTGGAGGGCAGGGGATCGGCAGTCGATGCGAAAGCCTGTCCATCGGCTGTGCCGTTGGCGTCGAAGCCCTCCAGACCGTTCTCTATGTCGTCGCGGAAGTCGTCCGGCGCGTCGAGATTGTTGTGTATCGCAACGTCCGAGAGGCACCCGCTGTAGCCCGCCATGCGCGTGTTGTAGGCGATGTGGTCCAGCGTGAAGCGCGCGTTTTCCTGGATGCGCGACAAGCTGTCGTTGAATTCGTAGGTCGCGCGATTGCCGATGAACACCTGGATCATGCCGGCTGTCAGCAGGAGCCCCAGCAGCAGGGCGACCATGAGCTCGATCAGGGTAACGCCCTGCTGGCGGCGACGTGGAGTGGATTCAGTAAACATGGTCATAGCGCTGTGGTGAACTGGAATTCCATCGGGTCCTGCCGGCCCTGGCTGTCGTCCCAGCGAATGGTCAGGGTGAACTCGTTGCCGTCGCGCGCGATGGCGCCGGTGCTTTGCGGAAGCCTGCAGGCCAGCTCGTTGCGCCAGGCATCGAGATCCTGTTCCGGAAGGCTGCCTTCCCCGCTCGGTGTGCCACAGGGCCCCGGGGTGCCGAAGGCGGCGTTGTACTGGTTGTTCAACGCGGCCTGCCGATTCGCACGCATGCGGTCGGCCATGTCGTATGCCAGCGCCGTAGCCTGCGTGCGGTGGTAGGCACTGGTGTTGAACTTGAGCGACAGGGTCTGGAGCCCGGCGAGTCCCAGCAGTCCGATGGACAGGACCAGCAGCGCGATGAGGATCTCGACCAGCGTCAGTCCGCGCGACTGCCGGCACACTGCCTGCAGAGCCGTCGTGTTCGCATTCATCAGCAGCCCACCCTCGACATGGCGATGCGGC
Organism: uncultured Woeseiaceae bacterium; assembly: GCA_964611535.1. GTDB lineage: Bacteria > Pseudomonadota > Gammaproteobacteria > Steroidobacterales > Woeseiaceae > IDS-8. The sequence continues at coordinate 17,220 of CAZTAE010000009.1, read as the reverse complement.
CGGCGGCGTTGACCGAGACGTCGCGACCCTGGTCTCCGGAACAGTCCGGCAGCCGGACCCGCAGGGTGACGGGAGCGCCGCCGAGCGAGCCCCGGGCCATGAAACGGACTGGTTGACTGCTGTCGGCCGTCACGACGTTGTTGCCGCCGCTGCGCTTCGACCAGGCTCGCAGTACCTCGTTGGCGGGCGATGTCCGCACGATCCAGCCGTCGCTCCAGTCGGTAGTGGCACTGCAGGTAGCGGCGTCGTCGGACGGGCACACCTGTACTTCGGCGCCGCGCCGGGTGGCCTCGCTGCGTGCGAGGTTCAGGGCGGTGACGAGGTCGTTGGTGTGGGTGACCGCCCGGTTGTTCTGCACGATGCTGGTAAAGCCCGGGACACCGAATGACACGATGATTGCAGCCACGGCAATCGTGACTATCAATTCAAACAGCGTGAATCCTTTCGTCTTCCTTCGGTTGAGCACGGCGACTTCCTCACTTCCTGTTGTCTGCCGAATCGAACGTGAGGCGCATTCTGCAGAGGCGGCCCGTGCTCTGCCGTGAATGGAATCGCAGATTGCCGCGAACCGGCTGTCTTCTCCGACGAGCGGCCGTCCGGCGGCGATGAGCGGCGCCGGCCCCGCGGCTCACGCGGCAATTATGTGAAGCTGGTCGGGTTCGGGAGGCGGGGAAGCGCCTCGGAAAAGCTATGCGGCTGCTTCCTTTCCCGCATCCAGCAGCCAGGCGATCCGGGCGCCGCGGTTGCTGTCGCGTATCTCTCCCGTGCCGTGGACCGTCAGTCCGGCTGCTGCAAAGCGCGAGCCGATTCTCGCGATGTCCTCGGACGAGCGTGCGGCGTTCCGCATCTGCTGCTGCCGCGCCGCGACGCCGCTGGCATTGTTCCAGCCGTCCTCCAGCGAGCGCCGAAGATCGGCAGGGCGGTAACGCTCGCGGCGGGCCCACAGCGCCAGGAACTCCCTGGCGTAGAAGAGCGCCGCGTCGTCCGGCGGCGGATTCAGAGCGAGCTGCCGCACGTGCTCCGCTGCGTCCGGCAGGCCGGCAGACGCGCGCCGCAGCGTGGCGCTGTCGCCCGCCTCGGCCGCGCGTGCCAGGACCAGCACGAGGCTGACCGGCCCCGTCTCTGCCAGCACGCTCTGCAGACGCTCCAGGCGCCGGCCGATGTCTTCCGAAACCGCGCCGTCGCGAGCGTGCACGACCAGTCTCAGCCGGCCGCCCGGCGCCAGTACGCGCGCGACCTCCCCGGCAGCCCCGTTCTCCTCGGCGTATTCGAAGCCGAACTGGGAAACGACGCCGTCGAACGCGGCATCAGCAAAAGGCAGGGACTCGAGACGGACGCCGCCGTGGAAGCGGACGTCGCGGAGCAAGCGCTCGGGATCGTCTACGGACGCGGCCGGGTCGATCGCCGCGGCATCGACGCCTTCGATGCGCAGGTGGATAGCGCGTGCGCGTGCTCGCGCGGCGCATCGCCGCGCCACGGTACCGTTCCCGGTTGCCAGATCGAGGAGTCTCGAAGCGTCCTCCAGGCCGTCGACGAACTCGTCCCAGAGGCGGTTCAGGCGAAGTTCGGTACCGGAGCCCTGAAAGCAGCTCGCAGGACTTCCCGTCTGCCAGAACGCGGTCCACGCGTCCGTCGCCCGTACGCTGTTGTTCGTCATTCCGGGACTCCGTCGATTCTGCGCCCTTGACCGTGTGCGGCCGCGAGGAGCGCAGCAGGTCATATTGAAAACCATGATGCGCGGAACGACAATCGTGCGCCACCCCGTCGACAACTGCCTGTCGATCTCCTTTCAGCAACTCGGCGGCAACCTGAGCTATGCCGCCGATATCCAGCACACGGCGCATTACTATCATTCCTGGAGGATCTCGCCGCCGCGTTCGACGGTGGCCGACAGCCCGTGCAATGGCGGTGAAATTTCGGTATACCGGGTATTTGATCGCGCACGGAGGACCCGATGACAGAACCCGCTGCGACAGGCAAGCCCCGGTTCGAGGGCAAAATGTTCCTTTACGAACAGCCGGAGTTGTTGGCGAAGGTCGACCACGACGGACTAGGCCTCACGGATCCCCCACGGCCCTTCGAATTCGTACGCTCGATGAGGGCGCTGCCGCTGGTGTCGGTGGAGTTCGGGTCCGCGCAAAGGGACTATCCCATCATCTTCACCGACACCGACGTACCGACGCCCGTTGCGATCGTCGGCGTCGTCGAGGACCTCAACCTGTTCGTGGACGACGCCGGGAACTGGGATCGGCAGTGCTACGTGCCGGCGTACGTCCGCTGCTATCCGGTCGCGTTCGCCGCAGGACCGAACGACCAGCTTGCCGTCGTCATCGACCGGGCGGCGCCGAGCGTTACCCGTGAGGCCGAGATACCCTTTTTCGACGGCGAGAAGATGTCGGCCAAGATGCAGGAACGCGTCGACTTCTGCGCGCGATACGATGCGGAGCGCAAGAAGACGACCGGGCTATGCAACCGCTTGAAGGAGTTGAGCCTGTTCAGCGGCCAGCAGATAACGCAGCGGCCGCAGGACGGCGGCGAGGGGCGCACGCTCGGCACTTATCTCGCGATCGACCGCGACAAGCTCGCCGCGCTGGATAGCGAAACGGTTCGCGAGTTCCACCGCGATGGCACGCTGTCGGCGATCTATGCGCACCTCTTCTCCCTGGAGAACTGGAATCGGCTGCTGGAGCGGCGCGAGAGGCGCGTTGCGCCGCCTGCCGGGACAGGTATCGGCCCCTGAAAAAAACGGCGGGCCGGAGCCCGCCGTCAGGGTTCTGCGTGTACGCCCTGTCACTGAAGGGTGTAGGTGGCCGAGATGAAATACCGGCGCCCCAGTATGTCGTACGTTGCCGGATCCGTATTGGCTTGTTGACTGGACGGATAGATCACCGGGTCCTCATCCGTCAGGTTGTTGACGCCGGCACGCAGGCGCAGTCCCCCCAAGGCATCCGTGAAGGTGTAGCCGACGGTGAGGTCGAGGTAGTCCACTGCGTCGAGGTCGAACGCCGGGAACGAGAAGTCCGTCATCTCGTCGATGTGACGCCAGCGAATGTCCCCGTCGAAGCCTTCCCAGTTGTAGCCGAGGGAGAGCGTCCACTTCCACTCGGGCAGGGCATCGAAGCCGCTGCTGGCGGTTCCGGCGTTCTCGGTCAGCTCCTCACCCTGCACCGTGGCGTCCTCCCAGGACATCAGGTATGAGGATACCCAGCGCGCATCGATCTGACCCGGGCCTGCGTCCATCACGTAGTCGAACTGCACGTCGACGCCCTCGACCTCGAACTCCGCGATGTTCGTCTGGACTTCGAGCGCCTCGGTGATGGTGTTGGAGCCCGGCAAACGGTCGAAGAAGGTGCAGTAGAAGTTGTCGTTGGTCATCTCCGGATTGAATCGCGGGTCGAAGCAACGCTCCACGACGACATCCGCATCGATGACATCGATGGCATCCTCGATCTGTATGCTGTAGTAGTCGACCGACGCCTGCAGGCCGGAGAGCGGGCCTTCCGCCGGCTGGAAGACCAGCCCCACCGTGTAGGTGTCGGCCGTCTCCTCGCTCAGGTCCGGGTTGCCGCCCTGAAGTCCCTGGAACTGCGTATTCGTAAAGATGTACGAGTCCAGCTGGGCGTCAGGTATGCCCTGGGCCACACACAGGGCTCGCGCGCGGGGATCGTCTTGTGCGGCCAGCACGTTGCCCTCCGGATCGTTGAAGTTGTTCGAGCACGGATCGCCGAGTCCGACCGGCGGGAAGTTGATCGTCGCCGGCGTGAACAGCTCCGCAATGTTCGGCGCGCGCACTGCACGCTGATAGCCGCCGCGAACGGTGAATGCATCCGTGACGTCCCAGATTCCCTCAGCCTTGTAGGAGTTCATGTTCCCCGCCGTGGAGTGGTCGGCGAACCGGTAACCGAGCGTCAGGTCGAGCTGACTGACTGCAGGCAGATCCGACAGCAGCGGTACGCTGCTCTCGACGTAGATCTCCCGCGACCGGGTATCGCCCCTGACCGTGTCCTGGGCATTGAAGCCGACGATGTCGGTCCGCTCGTTGCCGAACAGCGGATCCGTGCTCGAGGCGCGCAGCGTCGGATCCGGCAGGAAGGCGACCTCGTCTTCCTTGAACATGATGCCCGCCGCTGCCTGCACTTCACCCGCCGGCAGCTCGAAGAGAGGACCGGTAACGAATGCTTCACCGACCACCTGCTGGATGGTCGTGTCGTTGATGGCACCCAGAGTGAAATGCTCGGCGCAGGCCGGCTGGATCGAGCCGACGCCGAACGGATTGATGGGCTCGCCGCAGACGGAGGCTCCGTGGTCGGCCGACAGCGTAAGCTCCTCGAAGAGCGTGCGCGAGACGTTTCCAACCTGGACCTCGGTATTCTCGGCGTTACCCCAGGATCCGTAGACGTCCCAGTTCCAGCCATCGGTGAAGGTGAACGGCAGCGAGCCGCTCATGCCCACCAGTACCTGGATGACCTCGTAATTGTTGGTGGCAATGCGCGGCCCGGACTCGATCATGCGCTTTCGGAAAAGAAACGGTGCATCCGCGTCCGGACGCGAGTCCAGCAATGTCCCCAGATCGGCCGGAATATTCGGGTTGTCAGGGCTTATATAGACGCCGGTGAGCGGTGTCGGGGCAAGCTGCTGGGACGCGTTGTAATCCGCCCACATGACCTGCGTGAAGATCTCGGTGTCCTCCGTCAGCTCGAAACCTGCACGGCCGAAGAATGACGTGCGCTCGAGCGGCAGCTGCAGGTAGTTCACCGGCGAATAGTTGTAGGTGTACTGCGCCGGATTGACGGGCTGCAGCGGCTCGTTCTCGTCGCCCGTGAAGTTCACCACGGGTGCGGTGTCGAACACCGAACCGTCCGGGTTGAAGCCGTAGTTGTGGCCAGGCTGTGCCGTGCCGGGGACGTAGCCCGGATCCTGCGACAGGAAGTAGGTATCGATCGCCGCTTGCGAAGGCAGGTTGACCGATAGCGCGTCCCAGCGCCCCTGGCGGATGGTGCTGGACCCGACAGGCTGAAAGCTGCTGCCGTCCCAGTTCAACGCCACTTCCGAGAACCCGCGGTCGCCGGCCAGGATCTCCTCGCGATCCGCCCAGTTCAGGGACCCGAACGCGTAGGCCCGGCCGTCGGCGCTTTCCAGGCCGCCGGTGAGTCCGAGGTTGATCGTCTGTCCGTCGTCCTCGGAAGTTATCCCGTAGTTGGTGTTGAACTCGAGTCCGGTGAAGTCACGCGTCCGGATGTTGACAACCCCCGCGATGGCATCGGAGCCGTACACGGCCGATGCGCCGCCCGTTATGATCTCGACGTTCTCGATGATCGACGCGGGAATGAGATTGAGATCCACGACGCCAGTCGCGTTCGACGGCACGATGCGACGCCCATCGAGCAGCACCAGTGTGCGGGTCGTGTCCAGGCCGCGCAATGCCACGTTCGCCTGTCCGCCGTTCGACGGGTTGTTGGACGTGGTCGTGATGGCGGGCACGAACTGCGGCAGCGTGTTCAACGTCGTTTCGATGGTCGGTGCGCCGTTGCGTTCGAAGAGCTCGGCATCGACCGTCGAAATCGGGCTCGCCGACTGATAGTCCTGCCGCATGATGCGGGTTCCGGTGACGACGATCTCCTCGAGAAGGAGATCCTCGTCCTGCTGTTGCGCGGCTGCGTGCGGCGTGTAGCCTGCCGCCGTGGCCAATGCTCCGACGCAGAGAGTATGCCGCACGGCCCTGCGTATCGCGTAATTACTGTTCATCGACGTCCTCCTCCAAGCGAAGTAACCGCGACGGCCGCGAAGGCCGCGCGTGTCTGGGTCCAGAAGTGATCGCCGCCCGATCGTGCAACGCTGGCGGCGGGGTCGGATGACCCGAACTGTAGTGGCCGGAGTCGGCCCCTGTGTGGTACTCATGCTACAGGGTGTCGCCGAGAGGAAACAAGCCGCGAGGCTGCGTGTCTGCAGCCGCAGAGGCCTGCTATTGCTTGTCTTTGTGCGGACCCTCTCGGAGGCAAGGGCAGAATTCAGGTGTTTACAGCCCAGGACAGCGCGGCCTGTTGCCAAGAGACAACATCGGTGGCACGCCAGCTTATGACAAATTGATATATGTGGCAGGCCCCGACCGAAGCCCGATGGTGCCGAAATCGATGCGCCGTCGGCCCCGGGTTGCGGACCGGACCTGCTGCCCCGTCAATTCGTGTTTGTCTGCGCCGCTGCGCGCCTATACGATGCCGGCACGCCACCCCCACCAGAGTCTGAAAAGAAAATGGGATTTCGCCTGAGCGCGTCGCTGGACCGGGCGCGGATTCACGAGCAGTTCGTGGAGCAGGGCTTTGCTCAGGTCGCCGACGTGCTGCCGGCCGGGGATGCGAAGCGGGTATTGCAGAGTCTCAGCCACCAGACGGCATGGAACCTCGTCTTCAACGACCGCGGCAAGCACATCGACCTCGACGGTTCCCGGGTCGCCAGCCTGGCGAAGGAAGACCTCGACCGGCTCCACCAGGCGATATACGCACAAGCGCGCAACGGCTTTCAGTACTGTTACAACAACTATTCCGTCTACGATTCGTACGCGGCGGGTCGCAACCAGGGGCACCCGCTGCACCGATTCTACGAGTGGATGAACACCGCGGAATTCCTCGACTTCGCGCGAGCGATAACCGGCTACGACGACATCAGCTTTGTGGACGCGCAGGCAACGCGGTACATGCCCGGGCATTTTCTGACGACGCATGATGATGCGACTCTCGGACGGCGCGCTGCCTACATCTTCAATTTCACCGAAACCTGGCGCGCGGACTGGGGCGGTTACCTGCAGTTGCTCGACGAGAGCGGCAACGTGCGGCGGGGCCTGCTGCCGAAGTTCAACGTCCTCAATATCATGGCGGTTCCGCAGACGCACAATGTCAGCCTGGTGGCGCCTTTCGCGGGAGCAATGCGCCTGTCCGTTTCCGGCTGGTTTCGCTACGGCGAGATCCCGAAGGGCACACCGGCGTAGGCTGGCCTCACACCGGCACGACGGTGAGTACCGGCTCTTCCACAGGCCGAGAGCGACAAGCCGGTCAGTCGCCGTCCCGGGGAATTTCCTCGTCGAGGATCAGCGCCCGCACGAACTTCACGGGCGGCGATCCAAAGGACAGCGCCCTGTCGTGATAGCGGCGGAGGCTGAAGCCATCGCCCCAGGCTTGCTCGACGGCGCGTCGCATGTCGGCGTGCTCCTGATAGCCGACGAAGTAGGTGGAGAGCTGCGTCGAGGTCAGCTGTGCGCGTACCCACTTGCCGGCGGCTTCGCGCTCTTCCTGAAAGGCGCCCTCGATCATGAGCCGCATGGCCGCTTCGCGCGACATGCCGTCGACGTGTATCGCCTGGTCGATGATGGCATTGGTCACCGTGCGCAAGTACCACTTGAGGTTGATCAGGCGCATCAGGGGATCGCCGTCGAGGTAGTCTGCGTCGACCATGACGCGCTCGCCGTAGACGGCCCAGCCTTCGACGAACGGCCCCGACCAGAGCACGGCGCGTAGCGTCGAGGGATAGCGATTGCTCAGCGCGAGCTGCAGGTAATGGCCCGGCATCGCCTCGTGCAGGGTAAGGTTTTGGATCGAGTACAGGTTGTACTCCCGGAGGAAAGATTCCACCTGCTGCTCCGTCCAGTCTTCCGGTAGTGGCGCGACGGCGTAGAAGGAATTCTGTCCTTCGTCCAACGGGCCAGGCGGATCGAGGTAGGCCACCGCGACGCCGCGCTGGTATTCGGGCATGACAATGATTTCGACCGGTTCGTCGGGAACAGTGACGATGTCGTTCGCTCTGACGAACTGCGTCGCCTGTGCGAGATAGTCCCTGGCGACCTCGACGATGGCATCGGGGTCGGGAAGGTGCCGATAAGCCTGCTCGAGCGCAGCGCGTGTTACTACCTGCTTGTACGCCTCGTCCGGCTGGTCGGGAAAGGTCGCGTAGGGATGCGTCTCTGCGTAGATCTCCTTCGCCACCCGATACATTTCGCCGCGCACGCGAACGTACTCGCTTTCCGCGCGCTGCCGGATCTCCCGCCGGCCGAGGGGCGACTGGAGCGTGTGGCGGAGTTTCTCGTCGAACAGCGCGGCACCGATGCGGAAATCGCCCTCGGCACGTGGCAGGAGATCCTCTTCCAGCCACCGCTGGTGCTCATCCAGGGCGTCCGTCGCCGTGACGGCGGCGGCGTTCAGGCGCTCGGCGAGCTCCGGGGAGACCTGCTCTCCATGCGGCAGCAGCATCGTGTCGATGAGGGATGCGATGCCCTTGTTCTGCGCAGTCGCGGTTTCCGCATGCACTCTCGGCACGCGGTCCGGGTCCAGCTGGGAACGCACCTGTCCCAGGAAGCGCGGGAACTGCTCCAGCCGCGCGGTCGCGTCTTCCAGACGCTCCTCGAGCGGCGCGAAGTCGCGTGCCATCAGCGCATAAAGGGAGGAGCCAGCGAGGTCAACGTAAACGAGCGGATTCCACGCCCACTCCTGCAGCGTCTCGACCGACCAGATCCCGGACTCGAGCTCGGCCTCGAGCAGCTCGGCGTCGACCTGGTTTGCACGCGAGAGCTCATCCCGGTCGACAGTCTCCAGCTCTGCGAGGTATTCCCGGTACAACACGAGTCGCCGTGCCCGCGCCGCCTCGCTGACCTGGTCCAGCACGTGATCGTATCGATGGTCTCCCAGCGCGGTGGCGCTCACCTGCGAGAACTTGGGGAGGTCGTCTATGAACCGGGCAGCGAGGTCCTCGAAGGCCTCGTCGGCGGGCGATGCCAAGGCTTCGGCGGCAATGCCGAGAAGCGCGAGCCAGGCCAGCGCTCCGCGCAGCGGGTTCACAACCGATCGCATCAGGCCGTCCGGTCCGGCCGAGTGCCCGGTGGAGGGGTCGGAACGCATGCCGCCGCCGCGTCCCGCTCCGGACGCTAGCGGACCGTCTCGCGCGCGATCAGCTCGTCGATCAGGTCCAGCAGTTCCGGATATCCCCCGGCGTCGGATGCGCCGGTGCGGTATTTGCCGTTGACGACGATCGTGGGCACGCCGGTGATCCCGTAGCTGCGAGCCAGACTGTCGGCGAGTCGCATCTTCTGGTCGACCTCGAAGGATTTGTTCCACGTAGCAAGGAAGTCTTCCTCGCTGACGCCGTGGCGCTCGAAGAGCGACTGTATCGCATCCACCGATTTGAGCTGGTTGCCGCGGCGGTGGTATTCGTTGAATACCGCCGTGTGGAATGCTTCCGGATCATCGAGCTTGCCGGTCTTTGCCAGTACCTGCGCGGTGTAGTAAAGCTGCGCATGAAGTCTGACATTCTGATTCCACATGGCGGGAATGCGCACGAACCGGGCGTTGGCCGGGATGTCCTCGACCCACCGGTTGATGAATGGCTCGAAGTCGAAGCAGTGGCTGCAGCCGTACCAGAATACCTCGGCGACCTCGACCTTGTCGGCATCGCCAATGGTCGGCTGGGTTGGCACGAGGCGCTGGAAGTGGCGGCCCTCCTCGAACTGCCAGTCGCCGGCCGGTTCGGCCGTCTCGGCCCTGGCCAGCATCAGCGACTTTTCTTCGGCGCGCTCCTGCTCGTCCACGGCGGCGGATTCCTCGACGAGCTCCGGTTCGCCATCGTCCGGATCCGGCTCGGGCTGTTCCGCGGGTGCCGCTTCGGTTTCAGCCGGCTGTTCCTGAATTTCGGGCGGCGTGACCGGTCGCGGCGACTCCTGTCCGGAATCGCAACCGGCAAGGCCCAGCGCCAGCAGCAGGCCGGTCAAAGCGAGACTACGCATGGCGATACTCCGTGTCACGTCGGTAATCATGGCTACTTCAACCCCTGAATATAGGACGAAACGGCGACGATGTCGTCTTCGCTGAGCCGCGCCGCGATGTCCCGCATGATCCGCGTGCTGCCATCGGACTTGCGCGCGCCGCTCGCATAGTCACGAAGCTGTTTCGCCGTGTAGGTGGCGTACTGGCCGCGCAGCATGGGATACGCCGCGGCGGGATTGCCGCGTCCCGTCGGTCCGTGACAGGCGAGGCACGCTGCAGCCTCGGCTTCGGCGTCTCCGCCGCGGTAGAGCGCTTTGCCGCTGCTGACGGCATCCGGGGCAGAAACGGGCTTTGGCGCTGCCTCCTGGTTCGCGAAGTAGACGGCGAGATCCCGTATGTCCTGATCCGACAGCGACATAGCTTGCGGAGTCATCAACGGGTCGGTGCGTGTGCCGTCCTTGAACGCCTGCAACTGGCTGACGATGTAAGGCGCGTTCTGGCCGGCGATGCTGGGCCAGGCAGGATTCGCGCTGTTGCCGTCCCTGCCGTGACAGGCCGCACAGGGCACCGACTTGGCCTCGCCGGCTTCGGCCGAGCCTTCCACCAGCGGTTCGGCGTGCGCGCCCGCCAGGAGAAGCATGGAACAGGTCGCCAGCGCGTACTTCGGTTTCATCACTTGTGTTACTACCCTTCTGCTCTTCGCGTGACCGTCGCCGGATGGCGCGAGTCGGCCGCGCCTGTGCAGGGCGCCGAGGTCCCCCCGGCCGGCGGCTCGATGGCCAGCGCCGCGACTTGCCGTCCGTGTCGTCAGCCGTCAGTATTCGCTGCCTCCGTCGTCCCTGAGGCGGGCGTTGTTCGGCGGCCCGAATGGCCGCGAATTATACACATATCGGCGCCGTTCCCCATGTCGCACTACCCCGAGGCCAGCTTCATTTCGAGTGCCGATTCGCCCGGTCAGTTCCCGCGGGATACCGGCAGCGAAGTGGCTTTCGCCGGGCGGTCCAACGCCGGCAAATCGAGCGCGATCAATGCGATCGTCAACCGGCGGCAGTTCGCCCGGACGAGCAAGACCCCGGGACGCACGCAGCTCATCAATTTCTTTGCCCTGCGCCCGAGCCGACGGCTCGTCGATCTCCCCGGCTACGGTTTCGCGCGGGTCCCGGATGCGAAGCGCGACCACTGGAGCGAGCTCGTGCAGCAGTACTTCCGGGAACGCAAAAGCCTGAGCGGCCTCTTCCTCGTCGTGGACTGTCGCAGGCGGCTTACTGACTTCGACCGGCGGATGCTCGATTTCGCGGACTCGATAACCGTTCCGGTCCACGTGCTGCTGACCAAGGCAGACAAGCTGAAGCGCGGCCAGGCGGCCGATGCGCTGCGGGAGCTGGCGGAGGAGGTGGCCGACGCCGGCGTTCAGCTGTTCTCCGCAACCGGCAGGACCGGCGTGGACGAAGCGCGCGCGGTGCTCGACAACTTTCTCGAACGCGGTCTCGGCGAAGATGATGCCGGCGGCTAAAAAATCCCCGGACGCCACGAGGGCGTCCGGGGTCAGTAACGCAACCGGCTTGGGGTGACCGTGTTGCAAATGTCCTGCCTAGGGAGGTAAGCAGGGACTAACATATTTGATCGGCAGCCGGGGTGAGAGTTCCCGGAAGAAAACGAAGGTTTTTCAGCCGCTTGGGTGGGGCGTCAGCCGGATCGGGGCGGCGCGATCAGAAGACGAGCGCCACGTCGACGCTGACGGAGTTGTTCGCGATCCCCTTTTCGTTCGGCGCGCGTTGCTCTGACCAGTTCCAGTTCATGGCGAGCCGCGGCGGCGGTCCCGCCAGCAGGTCATCGAGCCAGTGCGACAGGTTGACCGCCAGTCCGAAGTGGTCGGCGCGCCGGCCGGGTTCCGGCGTGAACCACAGCGGATCCACGCCCCGCGCCCAGTTCGCCGTCAGCGAGGCTTGCGGAAGGTGCCACGTCAGCGAGGCGTTGGCCGCCCAGCTCGTGTCGGTGACGCGAGGCTCGTCGTCCGCGACCGACCCCAGCTGCGAGCGGCGCAGCGAAAGGACGCCGCTCGCGGTCAGCGAGCCGAAATCCCGGCGATGGCGGAGATCCAGCTCGTAGCCGGGATCGGTATCGAGGGCGAGCCGCACGGCGCGGCTTTGCGCCGGATCCACCACGGAGAGCTCGGCCGCGCTTTCCTCGGCCTCGCTGCGCCAGACGTACGTCAGGCCCCAGGTGCGTGCCTCGGCGCCCGCCCAGTGCCCCTCATCCACCATCACGCTGCAGTCACTGCCCGACAGCTCGAGGCCCTGCGAGCGGCCGTCGTCCTGATGGGTCGGGACGGTGACGGTGCTGTGGAAGTTGCAGCGCAAGGCGGTGGAGGCGTCGACGACCGGCCCCTCGCCCGCCCATTGCACGTTCACGGTCGCGCGGCCGGGCGACCAGCTGAATTGCGCCAGCTCGCGCCGCGCACGGCCGTCCGCTGCTTTCATCCAGTTGTCGGTCAGTTCATTGGTAACGGCGAGCGAAAGACCGGCGAGGTCCGGCAGGTGGAGCTCGACCTTCTGCCCCAGTCGCTGTCCGCCGAAGCGGTCCGGTGCCGTGAGAGCCGGCGCATCGTCGTCGACGGCGGCGACGATGCCGTTTGCGTCCACGAGGTACGAGGCCTCGTAACGCAGCAGCTCGTCCGCCCCGAGCGAAACGTTGCTCGCGAGCAGAGCGTCACCGTCCGTTTCCTCCGCGAGCAGCGGGAGCGCGCCGTCCATCGACAGCTGCAGGAACTCGAGCCCCGGCGCAGGCGGTTGCCAGACGACCCGTGCTGCCGCTCCGGTGACGGCGGGCGCCGTTCCCGCGGTCGGCTTCGAGGCGCACGCCGCGAGCGATGCGGTCGCGAGCACACAAACGGCCGTATGCAGACGATGTATCGGCAATTGACCGGTCCCCATTGACGATTGCGTGTTCCAGCTCGCAAGCAGTTGCGAACGCCAAGACGTTACCGTCGGCCCGGGAGCGATTCAAGGACGCGCCGCACACTGCTGCTGCCCGACAAATCGGGCGGTCGTGGAGCCGGCGGAGCGGGACTACGAGGCCCTGACCCGCCGTAAGCGATACAACGCCCACACGACGATCGCGAACGGCACCAGTTCCGCGCCGGACAGCAGCCACATGTCAACGTCCCGGATTTGCCACCCGGACTGCCAGGCGTTCTTCAGGCAGACGGCCACCACGATTGCCAGGAACAGCACCGGCCACGGAAGGTGCCGGGCGGGTGTCCGGTAGGGAATGTCCACGGAATAACCGAGTTCGCCGCCCGAAGAGCCACGCGTCTCGACCGCTGTCGTGACACTGACGTTCGACGTCGTCCGTGTCGTGCGCGGTAATGCCACCGGTATCTGAATACGGTCGCTGCGGCTGTCGATGTGGTATTCGTGATTGATGTCGCTACCGATGCGGACGAAGACCTTGCGCCTGCTCCCGATGTCGTGCTCGTTCGCGACGCGATACAGGATGGTGATCCGGTAGTCGGCGTCGGCCTTCATCTTCAGGCCGAGCGCGTCCGCCCGCGGCGCCTTGTTTTTCCGGTCGATTCCGGTGAGAAGGAATGCCGGTGCGCCGAACCGGAACGCGAAGGTGCCGTAGATCTGATCGACTGCCCGGGCCCAGCTATCCTCCGTGCACTGGACGGAGTCGCCGAATTCGGGGCCGCTCACGCAGTAACTGCCGTCGTCGCCGCTTTCGGGGTTCCCGTCGACCAGCCTCGGGCAGGCGTTCACGCTGGAATAGAAATCCGATGTGAAATCGTCAGGCGACGGTGCATGGCAGTGGCGCCCCAGCTCGACGTCGTAGTACACGTGCCCCTGCGTCCGGCTGATGCCCAGGATCCGTCCCCTGCGGAAGGGGTGAAACCTGTAGCCGCCTTCGGCGTGCCGGTCGACGTAGCAGATCGTGCACTCGGCGTTCAGGAATTGCTGGTCGGTGCCGACCGGCGGCGCGTTTTGCCCTTCCTTGTAGCGAATCTCCTGGCGGACGCGCTCCGGCTTGCCGATCAGCCGGTAGACGTTGGCGAAATAGCTCTGTTTGCAGGCGGAATTGAACAGGTAGATCATGTCGGTTCCCGTGCAGCAAGGCGAGTTGCCGCTGGCGGCTGAGTGCGGCCCTGCTTCAGGCGGACGACCGCCCGTTGCGACGCGCCCTCCCCCCGCATCGGCAAGTTCGCGCAGCGGGCGCAGGCGGTAGCCGCGTTCCGGCCACGACCTGGACATAGTATACGGGATCGGCACCGCCGGACCCGAGCCGGCCGGGCGCGGCGGCGACTGCGGATCGCCTGTCGGGATCGCGGAGGCGAATGGCGCAGGAGGGGGTCCGCGTTCTCGCAGGCTCCGTCTTCGCCCGCGTCGGGAGTCGAGTGCCCGCCGCGCCAGGCCGGCGTCGGCCCTGGCGCTTTCGCGGGCGAGCTGCGCACGCCGCCAGCCGGCCCCGCCACCTGCGGCTGCTTGGCGGGGCGCTGCCGGCGTGGCAGGGACTGTCTTATCCCCTTGTGGACCCTTCTATCCGCCGGACGCCGCCCGCGTCGCAGACGTAGCTGGCCGTCGTCACGCCGTCCTGGGTGGATTCGAGGTAGACGTCGAAGCGCCACAGCGATTGCAGATGCTTCATTACCGCGGTCGCGTCGTCCTTGTGAAGGGGAATGCGGTCGCGCTGGACGTGCCTGAGCGTGATCGAGCGGTTGCCACGGAGGTCCACGTCGTAGACCTGGATGTTGGGTTCCTGCTTGCTCAGGTTGTACTGATCCGAGAGCTCTTCGCGTATCCGGTGATAGCCCTGGTCGTCGTGAATCGCTGTCACCTCAATCTCCTTCTCGCGGTCGTCGTCCAGGATGCCGAACAGCTTCAGGTGCCGGATCACCGAGGGTGACAGGTACTGCAGGATGAAGCTTTCGTCCTTGAAGTTCTCCATGCCGTGGTGCACGGCATCCAGCCAGTCCTTGCCGATTAGCTCCGGAAAGAAACGCTGATCCTCCTCCGTCGGATCCTCGCAGATACGGCGAATGTCCGAGAAGACGGCATAGCCGAGCGCATAGGGATTGATGCCGTTGAAGTAGCGCGAGTCGAATTCCGGCTGGTACGTGACGTTGGTATGCGACTGCAGAATCTCGAGCATGAAGCCGTCGGTGACGAGGCCCTGGTCGTACAGCGCGTTGAGCAACGTGTAGTGCCAGAACGTGGCCCAGCCCTCGTTCATGACCTTCGTCTGCCGTTGCGGATAGAAGTATTGCGCGATCTTGCGGACGATCCGGACGATCTCCCGCTCCCAGGGCTCCAGAAGGGGCGCGTTTTTCTCTATGAAATACAGCAGGTTCTCCTGTGGCTCCCGCGGAAAGCGCTGCCACTCGGCCTCGCGCCGCTGCTCCTTCCTCGGCACGGTGCGCCAGAGATCGTTCA
Source organism: uncultured Woeseiaceae bacterium (assembly GCA_964611535.1). GTDB lineage: Bacteria > Pseudomonadota > Gammaproteobacteria > Steroidobacterales > Woeseiaceae > IDS-8. The sequence goes on along the minus strand of CAZTAE010000009.1, from coordinate 2,048 downwards.
CCTGTTGCTGCAGGAATTCCTCCCGCTCGATCTGCCTGCGCTTCTCGTCTTCCGCTGAAATTGAGCGGGGACGGCGGAAGCGGTCGACGCCGTAGTTCATGAGCGCGTGGCAGGAATCGAGCAACGACTCGACGGCGTCGATGCCGTAACGCTCTTCGCACTCCTCGACGTAGTTCCGCGCAAAAAGCAAATAGTTGACGATGGCGCTGGCATCCGTCCAGGTTCGGAACAGGTAGTTTCCCTTGAAAAAGGAGTTATGGCCGAAGCAGGCGTGTGCGATGACCAGCGCCTGCATCGGAAGCGTGTTCTCCTCCATCAGATAGGCGATGCACGGATTCGAGTTTATGACCAGCTCGTAGGCCAGTCCCATGTGGCCGCGGCGGTACAGCTGCTCCGTGCTCAGGAACTGCTTCCCCAGCGACCAGTGGTGATAACCGAGCGGCATACCGGTCGTCGAATACCGGTCCATCATCTGTTCGGCAGTGATGATTTCTATCTGGTTCGGATAGGTATCCAGGCGGTAGCCCGCGGCGACACGGGCAATTTCCTGCTCGAAGCGCTCGAGAGCGTCGCAGGTCCAGTCCGAACTGTCGGCAATCGGGCGGCGATCGGCCACTGCATCGCGACTGCGTTCGATCATTGCACCTTCTTCTTGAAGAGTTCGTGGAACACCGGAAAGATGTCGGCTGCGCTCGTGACCTTCTTCATCGCGAAGCAGTCCGGGTTCTTGTCGCGTACCTCATCATAGGAGTGCCAGAGAGCCTGGTGTTCGTACTCGGATATCTCCACGTAGGCGTAATACTGCACAAGGGGCAGGATGTCGTTCAGCAGCAGGTCTCGCGCGATCGGTGAATCGTCGTGCCAGTTCTCTCCGTCGGATGCCTGCGCCGCGTAGATGTTCCAGTCCGCCGTCGGATAGCGCTCCTGGATGATGTCTCGCATCAGTGTCAGCGCGCTGGATACGACCGTGCCGCCGGTCTCCCTGGAGTAGAAGAATTCCTCCTCGTCCACTTCGTTCGCCACCGTATGGTGCCGGAGGAAGACGATGTCGATCTTCTTGTAGGTCTGCTTGAGAAACAGGTGCAGCAGAATGAAAAATCGCTTGGCCAGATCCTTTATGTCGCGCGTCATGGAGCCCGAGACGTCCATCAGGCAGAACATCACGGCATTGCTGGTAGGCAACGGCTGCTCTATCAGGTTGTTGTACTTGAGGTCGAAGTCGTCCAGAAACGGAATGTGGTTCAGGCGCCGCTCGAGCCGATCCAGTTCCAGCCGGACCTCTTTCATCCTCAGGTCCGAGCCGGCGCGTTCCTCGAGCGCTTCCAGCTCCTCCCGAAGGGCCTTGATCCGGCGCCTCGTCGCTCCGCGCAAGGCTATGCGCCGGGCGTGCGCGCTCTTCAGCGACTGCACGATGTTGAGCCGTGCCGGTATGCCGACGTTGGTGTAACCGCCCTTCTGGTAGCGGAAGGTTTCGGTTTCCTTGAGCTGCTTCTTGACGAGATTCGGCAGCTCCAGGTCCTCGAACATGAAGTCGAGGAACTCCTGGCGAGAAAGGTCGAAGACGAAGTCGTCCATGCCCTCGCCGGTGTTGCTGGCCCTGCCGCCGCCCCCGCCGCTGCCGCCGGCGGGACGGTTGATCCTGTCCCCGGTTACGAACTCGCGGTTGCCTGGCAGCACGCGGCGCTGCTTGCCGCCGGCGCCGTGCCGGAACACGGGTTCGGAAATGTCCTTCCCGGGTATGCGGATTTCGTCACCGCGGTCGGTATCGGTGATGCTGCGCTTGTTGACGGCGTCGGCAACAGCCTGCTTGATGTGCTTCCTGAAGCGGCGGACGAAGCGCTGCCGGTTGACCGCGCTCTTGTTACGGCTCTCCTGCCGGCGATCGATGATGAGAAAAGCCATTTCTCGTCACCGGGATTTGCGGACCCGCAGATACCATTCCGACAACAGCCGCACCTGCTTCTCCGTATAGCCGTGCTCCTTCATTCTCCGAACGAAATCCTGGTGCTTCTTCTGGTCGTCAGCTGAAGCCTTTGAATTGAAGGAGA
>CAZTAE010000008.1:0-36489 GCA_964611535.1 uncultured Woeseiaceae bacterium | reverse complement strand
CGTTTCGCCGCCACCTCGTCCCGGCGGTCGAGCTCGGCGCGGCCGACACCGCCGCCCTGCTCAGGGAAGGCCTCAACGTCATCGTCCGCGACGGCACGGCAGCCGCGACGGTGCGCGGCTCCGTGACCCTTGCGAGGAACAGTCGCATGGACCGCCAGTTCGCCAGCCTCCCCGTGCGCAGGCTCTGCCTTGCCATCACCAACGGCATAGGGCGCGCCACTCGCTGGGCCGTGTTCGAGCGCAACGATCCTCGCGTCGCCGAACGCGTCCAGGCGCAGGTCGACGGCTGGATGTCGGCGCTGGCCGAGGGCGGCGCCTTCGCCGGCGGCTTTGCGGTGCAGTGCGAGGTCGCGCCGTACGGCGGCCGGGATCCGGACCGTGGCGTGACGATCCTGCTCACCTTCCAGCCCGCCGGAGCCCGCAACGCCATCTCGCTTTCGCTGCACCAGACCGCTGCCGGCTGCCGCGTCGCCACCACCGCCTTCGCCCCGGTAATGCGCTGCGCCTGACAAAACCCGCGAGCACCGAACACACGAGCATTTTGCATGAGCGCCATGCGCCCGAAGCGCAGGCATGCCAGGGGGAGGGCCTTTCAGGAGCGTGCAAAACAGGGATGTTTTGCCCGGAGCCCCCAGGGACGGGTTCACGGCGTTCCTGAAAGGCCCTCCCCCTGGTGTGCCGGCGCATGCCGGACTCTCTATCGCTCATGAAAAATGCGGCTGGCACTGCCGGGCTTCAGTAGCCGGGGCGTTCTTCATGAACGATGGAGCGTCCGGCGGGCGCAGGCGCGCCAGGGGGGATGCCTTTCAGGACCGCCCATAAACCCATCCCTGGGGGGCTTCGGGCGAAACATCCCTGTTTCGCACGATCCTGAAAGACATCCCCCCTGACACACCTGCGCTTCGGGGACATGGCGTTCATGAACAATGCTTCTTGTTGAATTCATCGTTTGCCGTAGCCGCCGCCGCCGGGGGTTTTGATGGTGAGGCGGTCGCCGGCGTCGAGTTGTACCGTGGCGGTGCCGGCGAGGCGTTCGATCGTGCCGTCGGTGCGTTCGACGTGGTTTTCGCCGCATTGGGCGGGCTGGCCGCCCGCGAGGCCGAAGGGCGGGACGCGGCGGTGGCCGGAGAGGAGGGAGGCGTGCACGGCTTCGCGGAAGCGGAGCTTGCGCACGGCGCCGTCGCCGCCTCGCCAGCGGCCGGCGCCGCCCGAGCCCTGGCGGATGGCGAAGGACTCGACGAACACCGGCAGCTTGAGCTCCAGGACCTCCGGGTCGGTCATGCGCGAGTTGGTCATGTGGGTCTGCACGGCCGAGGCGCCGTGCCAGCCCGGGCCGGCGCCCGCGCCGCCGGCGATCGTCTCGTAATACTGCACGCGCTCGTTGCCGAAGCTCAGGTTGTTCATCGTGCCCTGGGATGCCGCGAGCGCGCCGAGCGCGCCGAAGAGCGCGTCGGTGACGCACTGCGAGGTCTCGACGTTGCCGGCCGCGACCGCGGCCGGGTAGGAGGGGCTCAGCAGGCTGCCTTTCGGTATGTCGACGCGCAAGGGCTCGAGGCAGCCCTCGTTCATCGGGATCTCCTCGCCGATCAGACTGCGGAAGACGTACAGCACGGCGGCGCGGGTGACGGCTTCGGGCGCGTTGAAGTTGCTGCCCGACTGGGGCGAGGTGCCGTTGAAGTCGACCGTTGCTGTCGCGCGTTCGCGATCGACGGTGACGGCGACGCGGATCGTCTCGCCCGAGTCGAGCTCGTAATCGAAGCGGCCGTCGGCCAGCGTGCCGATCAGCCGGCGCACGCAAGCTGCGGCGTTCTCGCGCACGAACCGGAGATAGCGCTGGACCGTCGGCATGCCGTAACGCTCGATGGCCTTTTCCAGTTGCCGGATGCCCTGGCGGTTGGCGGCGAGCTGCGCCTTCAGGTCGGCGATGTTCTGTGCCGGGTTGCGCGCCGGGAATGGCGCGCCGGTGAGGAGGGCCTGGACCTCGTCAGCGCAGAAGCGGCCGCCGCGGACCAGCACGAAGTTGTCGATCAGCACGCCTTCCTCGTCGATGTGCCTGCTGGTCGCGGGCATGGAGCCTGGCGTGATTCCGCCGATGTCGGCGTGGTGGGCGCGCGATGCGAGGAAGAACCGCGGTGAGGTCCGGCCGGCGAACCAGGGTGTGACGACGGTGATGTCGGGCAGGTGTGTGCCGCCGTTGTAGGGCGAGTTCAGCATCACGACGTCGCCGTCAGCGAGTTCCGCTCCGCGATGCGCGATGACGCTGCGGACGCTCTCGCCCATCGAGCCGAGATGCACCGGCATGTGCGGCGCGTTCGAGATCAGGCGCCCGTCCGCGTCGAACAGGGCGCAGGAGAAGTCCAGGCGCTCGCGGATGTTGACGGACAGGGCCGTGTTTCTCAGCACCGTGCCCATCTGTTCGGCGATGTGCATGAACAGGCGGTTGAAGATCTCGAGACGGACGGGGTCCGGGCGGTCCTCCGCGGCGTCGCTGCCGGCCGGCCGCGGCGAGTCCGGCCGGCGAACCAGCAGCAGGTGGCCGTGCGGGTTCACTTTGCCCTCCCAGCCGCTATTGATAACGGTTGTGCCGTGCTCTTCCGCAACGATGGCCGGGCCTGCGAGCATGCCGCCGGGCCCGAGCGCGTCGCGCCGGTAGATCGGCACGTCGTGCCAGCCTCCGTCCGTCCACAATCGGCCATGGTCCACCGGTGCGGCAGCTGGCGCAGGGCCGAGCAAGGGTTCGTCCACGGTCTGCTCCATGCCGGTGGCCGATACGCTGGCGGTGGCGATCGTCAGGGCACGGTCGTCGGGCTCGGCGCCGAAGCGATCGCGGTAGCGTTCGGCGAACTCCGCGGCCATGCCGGCGGGGTCGGTGAGTTCGACGTCGAGGACCGTGTCCGACCCGGTAACGCGGACGCCTGCGCGAACGACGAAGCGGCGGCGCTCCCGGTCGACGTTCTGGTCCGCGAGCCGCCGGTCGCATTCCGCGCGCAGCCGCTCGACAAGGGATTCGACGCGCGGGAGGCTCGAGGCATCGAGCGGCAGCTCCACCGTCTGCTGGCGGTCGACCCGCACGTCGGCGAGTCCCATGCCGTAAGCCGACAGCACGCCCGCCATCGGGTGCAGCCAGACGCGTTCGATGCCGAGCACCTCCGCGACCTGACAGGCATGCTGGCCGCCGGCGCCCCCGAACGAGCAGAGCGTGAAGTCGCGCACGTCCTCGCCGCGCTCGATCGTGATCTTGCGGATCGCATTCGCCATGTTCTCGACCGCGACGGCGAGGAAACCGGCGGCGACTTCCTCGACGGCGGGTTCGCGCCCGACGTCGGCCCCGATCTTTCCCGCGAGTGCCGCGAAATGGTCGCGCACGACGTCCTCATCGAGCGGCTCCGCGCCGGAGGGGCCGAAGACCGACGGGAACCAGCGCGCGGGGATGCGGCCGAGGAGGACGTTCGCGTCGGTGACGGTCAGGGGTCCGCCACGGCGGTACGCAGCCGGGCCCGGATCGGCGCCGGCGGACTCCGGGCCGGTCTGGTAGCGGCCGTCGGCATAACGCAGCGCGGAACCGCCGCCGGCCGCGATCGTGTGTATGGCCATCATCGGCGCCCGCAGTCGAACGCCCGCGACCTCGGATTCGTTGCTGCGTTCGTACTCGCCGCTCCAGGCGGAAACGTCCGTCGACGTGCCGCCCATGTCGAAGCCGATCAGCTTTTCGAGCCCGCTTGCGCGGGCCGCCTCCGCCATGCCGACCACACCCGCCGCCGGCCCCGAGAGAATGCTGTCCTTGCCGCGGAAGTGCTCCGCCAGGACGAGCCCGCCGTTGCTCTGCATGAACATCAGGCGCCGCGGCTGCGCCACGTCCGCCAGCGCCTTCTTGAGGCTCGCGACGTAGCGGTCGAGAACCGGCGTCAGATAGGCATCGGCGAGCGTGGTCTCGGCGCGGCTGACGAACTTGATCAGCGGCTCGACGTCGTGCGATGCAGCGACCTGTCGGAAGCCCGCCCGTTGCGCCAGGCGTGCGAGCTGCCGCTCGTGTGCGGGATGCCGGTATCCGTGCAGCAGGCAGATGGCGGCCGATTCGGCGCCCGCGGCGACGCAGTCCTCGAATGCCCGCAGGACGGCAGCCTCACCGGGCGCGGCCAGCACCTCGCCGTCGGCACTGACGCGCTCGTGCACCTCGATGATGCGGCTGTAGAGCGGCGCCGGCCGCACGATGTCGAGCGCGAAGATGTCCGGTCGGTTCTGGTAGCCGATAAGCAGGCTGTCGCGGAATCCTTCCGTCACCACGAGCGCCGTCTTTGCGCCGCGCCGTTCCAGCAGTGCGTTGGTCGCCACGGTCGTGCCCATCTTCACCGCCTCGACGGGGCGTTCCGGAAGGTCGTCCGCCGACCAGCGCGCCAGCGCCCGGCGTATGCCCTCGGCCGCCGCATCCTCGTAACGTCCGGGGTTCTCCGACAGCAGCTTGAGCGCCTCGAGCCGCCCGTCGGGACGCGAGACGACGACGTCCGTGAAGGTTCCGCCGCGGTCGATCCAGAACTGCCAGTTGCCGTATTGCGTCACTCGATGTGTCCCCGCCGCCCGCGGCGCACCGGCGGTATCGGCCCGGGAAAGCCGCTATGATGCGCGGCAAAGTCGATCATCATACGGGGGAAAACCATGCGTATCACCGCCGTGCTGGCGCTCGCGCTCGCCGCCGCGCCGGCGGCAGCGCCCGCGGATGCGCCGCGCGCGCGGGATCTCGGCGTGCCGTTCGACGGCGAGCCGGGGCCGCTGAACGCCATCACCGACGTCCGCGGCGTGACGGTCGGGCAGGTGTCGATCGTCGAGGATCTGCCGGAGGGCAGGGCGGCGCGGACCGGCGTGACGGCGATCCTGCCCCTGGGCGAGACGACGCTTCGGGATTGCGCCGCGTGCTGAGCCAGTACAACCGGCTATGAGGACGGTGACGGCGGCGAAGCGACGGCGGGTGAGGGCGTGACCGGGACGGGGGTCGTGCTGGCGACGCTGGTCCTCTACAACGGCCTGCTGATAGGGGTCGGGCTCTGGGCGCGAAAGCGGAATCTGAGCGTCGAGGACTTCTATCTCGGCGGGCGCAAGCTGGGGCCGTGGGTGGCGGCGCTCAGCGCATCGGCGAGCTCGTCGTCCGCCTGGACGCTACTGGGCGTCAGCGGCGCCGCCTACGCGTGGGGTCTCCCGGCGCTCTGGCTGTTCCCCGCCACCGTCGGCGGCTTCCTGATCAACTGGGTGTGGATCGCCCCGCGGCTCATGCGGATGGCGCGCGAGGAAAAGGCGCTGACGCTGGCGGCGGTCATCGCGCCCGAAAGCCTGGGCCGCATGCGCGAGATCGTGCTGCGCGTCAGCGCGGCCATCATCGTCTTCAGCTTTGTGTTCTACATCGCGTCTCAGTTCGAGGCGGCGGGCAAGGCGTTCGAGTCGGCGTTCGGGCTGTCGAAGGACGCGAGCATCCTGACCGGCGCCTGCGTCGTGCTTGCCTACACGCTGCTCGGCGGCTTCTGGGCCGTCAGCGTCACGGACTCCCTGCAGGGGCTGCTGATGGCCTTCGCCGCGATCCTGCTGCCGGTTGCCGCGCTCGTTGCCGTCGGCGGGCCGGGCGGGCTGCTGGAGGGGCTGGCGGCGGCCGGCGGCGCCTCCATACCCGCAGGCCGGTTCGGCGGCGTGACGGGGCTCCTGTTCGTGCTCGCGATGTTCGGCATCACCATCGGCTATCCCGGTCAGCCGCACGTCGTCAACCGCTACATGGCGCTGCGCGACGAGGCGAGCCTGCGGCAGGGCAGGATCATCGCCATGACCTGGGCGGTCCTGGTCTACTCGGGCATGCTGACGCTCGGCCTGTCGGCGCGTGTGTTGATGGCCGAGCTCGGCGATGCGGAGCAGGTGCTGTTCGAGGCGGCTGCCCTGCTGATGCCCGCCGTCATCACCGGAATCCTGCTCGCCGCGGTGCTGTCGGCCGTCATGTCCACGGCCGACAGCCAGATCCTGGTGGCGTCCTCCTCGATCGCCCAGGACTGGAGTCTCGCCCGAGGCGGCAGGGGGGACGGCCTTTTGCGCTCGCGCGTGACGGTCGTCGCGGTGATCGCGGCGGCTACGGTGCTGGCGCTCTTCTGGCGCGCCGACATCTTTTCGCGTGTGCTGTTCGCCTGGGTCGCGCTCGGCGCGGCGTTCGGGCCGGTGCTCCTCATGCGCCTCCTCGGCCGCTCGCTTTCCGGCCGGGCCACGCTGGCGGCGATGCTGGCGGGCTTCGGGTCGACCCTCGTCCTGTCGTGGTTTCCCGATGCGCCCGGCGATGCGGCCGAGCGCCTGTTGCCGTTCGTGTTCGCACTCGCCGTCGCCGTCCCGGCGAGTCGGCAGCGAAGGAGCGGCGCTGCAGGACCCGAGGCGCAGGGCCACTGAGGAGGCCGGTGCCGGCCGGGCCGCACGGCAGCGGCTCCCCGCGTTATTTCCAGGTCATCTTTACGAGAGGGCCGGCGGCCGCCATCATGCATCGCCTTGCTGCGCCCGTCGGGGGCGCACTTCATGATCAATGGAGACCTGGCATGAAATCAGCAATCCCGGTGCTTGCCGCCCTGTTCCTCCTGGGCGGCTGCGGCGGCCATGAGGACGCCGAACAAAGTCCGGTTGTGGACGCGGCCGGCGCCAATCAGGACGCGGAACAGCAGGCCGCGGATGCCTCCGCGGAGCTGACGGCTCTCGTGGAGGAGTACTTCCAGGGCGAGCTCGAGTTCAACCCGGTGTTCGCGACGGCCATCGGCGACCATCGCTATGACGATCGACTGGCGAACTCGATCAGCCCCGAGTACCTGCGGGAGTACGAGGCGTTCAACCGCGAGTACCTGGACCGCGTGCTGGCGATAGACCCGCAGGAGCTCAACGAGGAGGACCGCCTGACCTACGACACCTTCCGTTACAGCCGGGAGATGGAGCTCGAGGGCTTCCGCTATCCCGATCACCTGCAGCCGATCGACCAGTTCTATTCCATCCCGAACTTCTTCGCGCAACTGGGCAGCGGCAGCAGCGTGCACCCTTTCGAGACCGTCGAGAACTACGACGACTTCCTGGGCCGCGCCGACGACTTCGTGACGATCATGGATCAGGCGGTCGCCAACATGCGCATCGGCATGGACGAGGGCATCGTGCAGCCACGAGTCCTGATGGAAAAGGTGCTGCCGCAGCTCGAGTCGCAGATCACGGACGACGTCGAGGAAAGCCTTTTCTACCGGCCGATAGAGAACATGCCGGAGTCCTTCAGCGATGAGGACCGCGAGCGGCTCACGGAGGCGTACCGTTCAGCGATCGCCGACAAGATCGTCCCGGCATACGCGCGGCTGCACGCCTTCATCGCCGACGAATATCTTGCGGCCGCCAGGGAGTCGGTCGGCCTGCTCGATCTGCCGAACGGCGAGGAATGGTATCAGTACCTCGTCCGGCTGCGCACGACGACGGACATGACGCCCCAGCAGGTTCACCAGGTCGGTCTCGACGAAGTCGAGCGAATCCACGGCGAGATGCAGGGCGTCATGGACGAGGTCGGCTTCGAGGGCAGCCTCGAGGAGTTCTTCGAGTTCCTGAACACGGACGACAGGTTCTACTACGACGAGGGCGAGGAGCTCATACAGGGCTACCGCGACATGGCGGAGCACATCGAGAGCCTCGCGCCGAAGCTGTTCGACGTGTTTCCCGAGACGGACTTCGAGGTGCGCGCCGTGGAGCCCTTCCGCGAGCAATCGGCGAGCGGCGGCTCCTACCAGCGCGGTTCGCCGGACGGCTCGCGGCCGGGCGTCTTCTACGCGAACACCTACGACATCAAGGCGCGGCCGAAGTGGGCGATGGAGTCCCTGTTCCTGCACGAGGCGATCCCGGGGCACCACTTCCAGATTTCGATCCAGCAGGAGCTGGAGGACCTGCCTAGCTTCCGGCGCTTCGGCGGCTACACGGCGTTCACCGAGGGCTGGGGCCTGTACGCCGAGTCGCTGGGCAAGGAGCTCGGCGTGTACACCGACCCCTACCAGTACTTCGGGGCGCTGAACGCCGAGCTCTGGCGCGCGATCCGCCTGGTGGTCGACACCGGGCTGCATGCCAAGGGCTGGAGCCGCCAGGACGTGCTCGATTACATGTACGAGAACTCGGCCGTGAAGGAGGCGCGTGCGGTAAGCGAGGCGGAGCGGTACATGGCGATCCCGGGCCAGGCGCTCGCCTACAAGATCGGCCAGCTGAAGATCCGCGAATTGCGCGAGCGCGCCGAGGAGGCGCTGGGCGAAGACTTCGACGTCAGGGCTTTCCACGCCGAGGTCCTGACGGACGGCTCGATGCCGCTCAGCATGCTCGAGCAGAAGATAGAGCGCTGGATCGAGGCCCGGCGCGGGGAGAGCACGGCAAGCTGAAGGTCACTCCTTCGGCACGGCAACGCGCACGGTGGCGAAGCCGTCGTCCCATTCGCGGACGTAGCGGGCGTCCATGATGCGGATGATTCGCGAATCGCCGGCGTCTTCTGCTTCCGTGAACGGGAAGCGGGCCCAGTGCAGGAAGATGGCGCCCGCTTCGGTTGCGCGTGCCCGTTCCAGGTCACGAAGATCGCCTTTCGGCACGGTTTCTTCCTCGAACGTGACCCGCGGGAAGGGCCGCAGCTCGACCCGGCCGAAGCGATACTCGTCCTCGTATTCGAGCACCAGTTCCCTTGCGAGCGGATGCAGCAGGACCGGCGAGGCCATGAACCTTTTTGGCGCCTCGTCCGCGGCCGCAAGCGTTGCGCTGCGGGCGGCGATCGTGCCGAGCACGCTGGCGGCGATATAGACGCAGAGGACGGCCAGCGAGCCGGTCGCGGCGCGCTCGCGGTGCGGCGACCGCCGCAGTACCGCGAAGATGATGACGCCGGCAAGCAGGATCGTCCAGGCAACCGGGTCGACGATGAACAGCGTATCGCCGTACCACCAGCGGTCGACGAACGGCACCAGCCAGCGCATGCCGTAGTTGTTGAGCTGGTCGAGCAGCGGGTGCGTTGCGACGGCAATCGCCGCGAGCAACAACAGTTGCCGGAACGGCGTGTCGTCGGTGCCGTCCGGCCGCTTGCGCAGCAGCGCGAAGCCCCGGATCGCCAGCGCCAGCAGGACCGGAAGCACGACCATGGCCACCACGCCGTGCGTGATGCCGCGGCGGATGGCGAGGGAGTCGACGCCGTCCCAGAGATAGGTGACGGCATCGACGTCGGGCAGGTTGGCGCCGAGGATCAGCGTCGTGCGCGCGAACCGCGTCCGGTGCCTGAGCCCGGTGCAACCGAGGACCGCGCCCGTCAGCGTATGGCAGAGTGGGTCCATGACCTCCCTTTCCGTTGCATGGTATCGGAACAGTAGCCGCTTCCGGCGAGTACGGGGTAAAGCCCCGGACCGGTTCGATGTTATTCGATGTGCGGCGAGTTGCCATTCCGGTCCCGGAAATCTGCGCAGAGCGCAACCGCACGTGGGTGATCCGCCGATTTGTTACACTCCGGCGCTCGGATACAATCGGACGGTTACATGAACGGATCGCGTATCGGAAAGCGCGGCAGGAGCCGCCTCGCAATCGCGCTTGCGATTCTCTCCCTCCCGGCCCTGGTACAGACGGTGTCTGCGCAAACTACCGAAAAGCCCGTGCTGCACGGCCAGCACTGGGTCGCCATCACCGGCAAGCCGCTCGCCGCCACGGCGGGCGCAAAGATCTTCGAGCGCGGCGGCAATGCCGTCGACTCGGCCTGCGCGATGCTGGCGGCGACGTCGACCATGTGGGATACGCTCGGCTGGGGCGGCGAAACGCAGGCCCTGATCTACAACCCGCATACGGGAGAGGTCAAGGGCATCAATGCGCTGGGTGTGGCGCCTACCGGAGCGACCGTCGATTTCTTCCGCGAGCGGGGCATGGTGTATCCGCCGGAGTTCGGTCCGCTCGCCGCGGTTACGCCAGGCACACCGGGCGGCCTAATGGTCATGCTCGCGGAATACGGCGAGCTGTCGCTGGCGGAGGTGCTCGAGCCGGCGATGCAGATGGCGGCCGGCTACCCGATAGAGAAGGCGCAGGCGGACAACATGGAAAGGCGGCGCGGCATCATCGAGCAGTGGCCGGCGTCGAAGCGCGTGTTCCTCCCGCACTGGAAGGAGCAATCCGGGGCGCGCGCAGCCCCGTACCCCGGTGAGATCTTCCGACAGCCGGATCTGCTGGCAACTCTCGAAAAGCTCGTCGCAGCCGAAGCGGAAGCGCTCGAGGGCGGCGCGAGCCGGGAGGAGGCGATCATGGCGGCCTATGATCGCTTTTACCGCGGCGACATCGCCACGGAGCTCGTGCGTGCGACACAGGATGCCGGGGGGCTGATCACGATGGAGGACCTCGATCGCTGGCAGGTGTACATCGAGGAGCCGGTGACCACGAACTATCGCGGCATCGACGTCTACAAGCTGACGCACTGGGTGCAGGGGCCGGTCATGCTGCAGGCGCTGAACATCCTCGAGAACGCGGACCTCGAGGCCATGGGCTACAACAGCAGCCGCTACATTCATGCACTGTACCAGGCCATGAACCTGGCCTTCGCCGATCGCGACTTCTACTACGGCGATCCCTACTTTCCGCCGGAGGAGCCCATCGAGGGCCTCCTGTCGAAGGAGTATGCGAAGCAGCGCTACGAGCAGATCGACTGGCAGAAGAACGACGAGGACGCGCGTCCCGGCGATCCGTACCCGTTCATGGGCGAGGAGAATCCCTGGACGCGACTGCTGGAACAGTGGACGCCGATTCCGCCGTCCGCTGACGCACTGGGCGAGGAGGGCTTCCAGCAGACGCTGAACATGAGCGCCGATGAGGCATTCCGCGCCGGGACGACGTCCATACAGGCCGCGGATTCCGAGGGCTGGATCGTGTCCGTCACGCCCAGCGGCGGCTGGATACCGGCCTGGATCGCTGGACGCACGGGCGTCGGTCTGAGCCAGCGCATGCAGAGCTTCGTGCTCGACGAGCGGCTGAACCCGTTCAATGTCGTGGAGCCGGGCAAGCGTCCGCGCGCCACCCTGACGCCGGGCATGGCGCTGAAGGACGGCGAGCCCTACCTGTCGTTCGCGGTGCAGGGCGGTGATACGCAGGACCAGAATCTCCTGCAGTTCTTCCTCAACGTGGTCGAGTTCGGCATGAACGTCCAGCAGGCCGCCGAGGCCGCCAACATCACCAGCTACCAGATGCAGAGTTCGTTCGGCGCCCACACGGCGGAACCGGGACGCCTGGTGTTGCGGAACGACGTGCCTTCGTGGGTAGTGGGCGACCTGCGGGAGATGGGTTACGACATCGAGTTCAACGAGCGGACGTCGGGACCGATCACTGCCATCTGGTTCGATCGCGAACACGGCACGATGTGGGGAGGCGCCAGCAACTTCGGCGAGGACTACGGCGTCGCCTGGTGACCGGCTCTGTCGTTTACCGGTTCCGCGGGTTGCGTTCGCGACAGGCTGCGTTGCAAGAGACGTTGCAATTTATCGCCACGGGTTTGACAATCCGCCCAGGAATACACAGTGAGGTCGATGCACAGCACCTTGCCGTTCGAGTTTTAGCGCACTGCAGGGGCCCGTTTGCGATAGCGCAAGCTAATTGATCAAACGGTACCCAGGCTATCAATGCGGGCTCCTGCAGTTGCCATTTTTTCTCAGCTTTTCTGCATGCGTTCCAGTTCGTCCAGCAGGTCGAGCGCCAGCGCCGCCCCCGGCCAGTTGATGTCCAGATCGCGAACGAGCCGCAACGCGCGCCGCGCCCGCACCAGCGAGTGACCGTGAAAGCACCACTCGTGTCCGGGCCGCCCCGCAGGTTCGATAACGCCCTCGTCCACCATTTCGATGATCAGCTCGGTGCGCACGCCGCAGGCATGGCTCAACTCACGCAGGGTGAAGGTGACCTGCTCGTCCAGCACGATGCCGCGTACGCTGTTGTTTGCCCTGGCCATGGATCTATACCCCGAGCTTCGCGCGTGGATTGACGTCGTGGCTGCGTTCCAGCGTCTCGTACAGCTCACGCATCTTTTCGTCCTTCACCGGCGGCACCATCACGGCCAGCTCGACGTACTGGTCGCCCGGCGGGTTGCCGGGTAACCCGCGCCCTTTGAGCCGCAACGCCTTTCCCGAGTCGGACCCCGGCGGGATCTTCAGATCGACCGGACCACCCAGCGTCGGCACCTTCACCTTGCGGCCGAGCGCCGCTTCCCAGGGCGTGACCGGCAGGGTCAGGCGTATGTTCCGGCCGTCGGCACGGAAGTGCGGATGAGGCTCGAACTCGATCGTCAGGTACAGATCGCCGGCGGGAGAACCGCCCGCACCTGCGCCGCCCTGGCCTTCGAGACGGATGCGCTTGCCGGCGGTGATGCCGGCAGGAATCTTCACGTTGAGCGTCCGCCGACGGCGCCCGCCGGGCGCGCCCGGCTCCGGGACCTCGAGCGTGATCGTGCGCGTGGCGCCGCGGAAGGCATCCTCGATCGGCACGCTGATCGCGGCGTTGACGTCCTCGCCTTTCAACCGCGTGGTGCCGCGAAAGCCGAAGCCGCCCTGGCGCGCTCCGCCGAACAGCGTCTCGAAGAAGTCGCTGAATTGCCCGGTGCCGCCGAACATCTCCTCGTCGCCGACGCCGCCGCGGAAAGAGTACTCGCGCTGCCAGCCGGGCGGCGGCTGGAAGTCCTGCCCTGCCTTCCAGTTCTCGCCGAACTGGTCATAGGCGGCACGCTTCTCCGGGTCCTTCAGGACCTCGTAGGCTTCCTTCATCTCCTTGAATCGGACCTCCGCGTCCTTTTCCTTGCTGACGTCCGGATGATATTTGCGCGCCAGGCGCCGGTAGGCGCGCCGGATGTCCTCCTTCGAGGCGTCACGTTCGACGCCCAGAATCTTGTAGTAGTCCTTGAATTTCATCTGGCGAATGCTCCGGAGTGGAACTCCTGCGGATTCCCGTATCTTCGCGAAAAGGGGCCGGTTACCGAATTCTAGCGGCCGCGCGTCGCAGCTCGCCAACGAGGCCGTTCAACCACGCAGATAGGGACGATCCAGCGGATATTCAAGCGCTTGCGGGCCGACACTCGCCGGCGAAACGAACCGGCGGCCGCAGCAGTGGCTGCCTGCGGCGGCTAGGACAGATCCCAGGCCAGCTCCAGCACCTTGGTGGCAGTGCGCCAGTTGCGGCAGGTGCCCGGCACCCCGAGGCACTTCTCGACGCGCTCGGCCAGTTTCGACCGGCCGATACCCTCCGGGGCATGGAGATAGAACAGCTTGCCGTCGAGTTTGAAGCGCTCCGATCCCGCCTTGACGGCGGCGAGCGCGTCCAGGTCGGGCTCGCTCGGTGCCTGCGCCAGAAACCAGATCTGCAGCGTCTTCGGCTCCCGCGTCGCCTCCGGGAACGGGTTGACGGCCACCGCGTGCTCGAGCTCCTGCACGCGGATGACCATGACGCGCGGCCTGAAGCCGTGACTGTCCTCGATCGCATCGCTGATGCGGCTCTCGAGCTCGGCCGTCCGCTTGCTCGAGCAGCGGAAGGCAACGTTACCGCTCTGGATATAGGTCACCGCGCCCGGTAACCCGACATGCTCGAGCCGTTCTACCAGCTCCGCCATCGGCAGGACGTGGTTTCCGCCGACGTTGATGCCGCGGAAGAACGCGATACAGACTGTCATGACCCGGTGTGTTCCTGCATCAGTGGCCCCTTCTGCGGCAGCCTAATATATAGGGGATGTCGCGGAAAGTCGCCTCCGCGGCGGGAGCGGGTCAGCACCGGTGCCCGGACCGGACCTTCGAGGGATGGACGCGGCCGGAGACGGGAAGGAGGCCCGGCAGCTTCCCGGCGGCCGGGCCGTTTGTCGGTTGCGAACGCGGTCAGCGGACGCCGCGCACCGCGCCGAAATACCAGCGTGCGCCGAGCGTCCAGGCGGTCACGTCGTCGCCGAGCTCGAGCGATGCGCCCAGGGCAATCTCGTCATTCAGGAAATAGTCGCCGGCGAGCTCCAGCGCCGTTTCGCTGCCGGACTCATCCAGATCCGTGTAGTTGATGAAGGCGCGGCCTTCGATTTGCGGCGTGAACATCCTGCGGAAGCCGCCCGAGAATCCGAAACCGCTGTCGTCGGCGTCCCCTCCGGGACCGTCGATCTCGCCGTCGATGTAGGACAGGCGGCCGACGAGATCCGCGCCGTTGTTCAGGGGCACGGCGTAACCGCCGCCCACCTGAAAGGCGGAGACGTCGATGCCGGCGCCGAAGTCGAGCGTTCGGAAGTTGCCGAACAGGTGCACGGACTGCGCCAGCTCCAGTGAACCGCCGACGAGGAATCCGTCACCGTCGACGTCGAACGGGCCGGCGTCGAGTTCCGTGTCCACGTAACGCAGTTCGGCGTAGTTGTAGTCCAGCTCGGCGGCGGTTGCGGTCCCCGCTGCCGCGAGTAGCGCCGCCACGATCGTTGCTACGGCTTGCCCGGGTCGTATTCTCATTTCGCATCTCCAGTCCGTTGATGTCGCGTCCAAAGCAGGCTCGTTGTGCATGCACAACATCGAGCCCGCCCAAGCGCCGGCAATGATACCGATTATTGCGATAAATTAGAGGGCTATGGGCCGCTGAAGTTTTGCCTTTCTCCTCGCGGGGCGTCGCACTTTTGCGACAAGCGGCGCGGCAAGGGGCGGCTTCAGTCCTCGGGACTGCCGAAGCCGGGCCGGGACGGCCGCGCCGGGCCTTCGCGCATGGACCATCCGGGGCGGCCACCCTCGCGCCGCGGCGGCGGCCGGTCCGCACGTGGCCGCCGCTTCTGCAGCCCTTGAAAGCGTCCGGCGAAATGCGGCTTGAGGAGCCGGTGGCCGAGCGGCGGGAAGGCGCTGACGAAGGGTCGGTACACGGGCTCGTGCAACGCGTCACGGCGCTCCAGTTCGGCCAGGCGCTGCTCGATCGCGGCGGCGCGTTCCGCCTCCTCGCGCGCTTCCTTTTCTTCGGCGATGGCGCGCCATTGCTCGCCGATGCGTTCCGCCTGGTTTTCGATGGAGTAGTCGTCTTCGGCGGGATCGTAGCCCGGCGGGTTGGTCCGCTCGAACTCGAGCTTCGCAACCTCCGCGTCGCTGTCCTCTGGCGCCCACTGGCTGTAGTGCACGACGCCGTCCTCGTCCACCCACTTGTAGATCTCGTAGGCCGCCGCGGGCAGGGCGATCGCTGCGCAGAGCGCCGCTGACAGCAGGATGCCCAGGTGTCGGCACGGGAAGCGGGTCATAAACACTTCGATCGTCCCTGCCCGGCTCAGTTCGAAAAATCGATCGTCACGCGCCGCCCGAGGTAGGTGAGCCGGCGGCTCTGCCCCGTCGGGATCAGCTCGATGATGAAACGCCGGTTGGCTGCCGAACGCCGCGCCGGCCTCGCGGGCTCCACCGTCAGTCGCGATTCGGCATCGTCCCAGACGATGCGCGTCAGCGTTGCCTCGCCTTCGAGATAGTCGTCGCTCCTGCCGTCGTCGTCGTACAGGACGAATTCGCCGTTGTCGCCGCGGAAGACCTTGATGGTCGTCGGGCTGTAGATGCGCTGGTCGCTGTATTGCCGCACGGGATCGAGCGGAATGATCGCCCCGGCGCGGGCGTACAGCGGCATTGTCCCGAGGTCGACGTCGCGGCTGATGCGCCGGCCGCCCGCGAGGCGCTCGTTGCTCCACCAGTCGTACCAGACGCCCGGCGGCAGGTACAGCTCGCGCGCCGCCGCCCCTTGCGTGAATACCGGCGCGACCAGCAGGTCCGGTCCCCAGAGATACTCGCTGGCGGTCGCCGCGGCCGTGGCATCGCCGGGGTAGTGCAGCCACAGCGAGCGCATGAGCGGCATGCCCGTTTCGTACGCCTGCCAGGCCAGCGTGTAGTTGTAGGGCAGCAACCGGTAGCGGAGCAGGGCGTACTTGCGGGCGATGTCCTCGACGGCAGGGTTGCCGAGCTCGGCAGGCAGGGGATTCTCCGAATGCTCGAGCGGCCCCATCTCGTCGAGGCCCCATCCCCAGGGCAGGCGCGTCCACCAGGTCTTGCCGTGCGCGAGGAACAATGGTGAGAACGCGCCGAACTGGAACCAGCGCACGTACAGTTCGGCTGTCAGCTCCTCGCCAGGCAGCATGCCGCCGATGTCCGATCCCCACCAGGGCGACGTGCCGAGAGAGTGCGTGATGCCTGCGACGACCTGCGCCTGCAACGTGCGCCACGCCGAGACGGTGTCGCCGGAGCGGACCCATCCGCCCCAACGGGCCACGCCCAGCCAGCCGCTGTCGTGGAGGCTCCACGGCCGCTCGTCGGGCCGGGCGCCGCTCGCCTGTTCGTAATACATCCGGTGCCGTTGCACGCGCGCTGACAGGTCGAGCGCTTCACCGCCGTCCGCCCAGAAACCGTCGACACCGGCCTCGAGCAGCGGCAGGTGACGCGACCGTGCCTCCTCCGACGCGGCGTCAGCCTCGCTCCTCAGCGGCATCTGCAGCACGACCCGGACGTTGTTCCGGCGCAGATCGGCGATGACCTCGGCCGGCTCCCGGCCGAAGATCGCGGGATTGAACGTACTCGCGCCCGCTTCACTGTTCCAGCCGCGCGGTTCGCCTTCACTGCCGGTGTAGAGGACCGCGTCCAGCGGAATGCGCTTCTGCCGGAAGGTGCGCACGATGTCGAGCATCTGCTCGTCGCTTTCCAGCGCGCCGTGAGCCTGCAGATAGCCGAGCGCCCAACGCGGGGGCAGCAGCGGCCGGCCGGCAATGCGGGCGAGGTCCTGCATGAAGAGCTCGGGCTCCGCGGCATCGAACAGGAAAAAGTCGAGTGCCCCGGCGGCGACGTCTTCTGCTGAGTCCGCAGACGCCGTTCGCGGGATGAGCAGGCCGCGACGCGGATCAGTGAGGTCGACCTGCACCCGCGGCGCTGCCACGTAAAGTGCCCAGCCGGACGTGCCGATGAGCAGCGGTACCGGTGCGCGCGTACCCCAGGCCTTGCCCTCCCTCCGCGGCGTCATCTCGTAGAGGTGGCCTCGCCGGTCGTACGGCAGCGGCTCGTGTTTCCAGTCTCCGCCCATCGGCGGGCCGCCCTGGCCGAGGCCGAGCACCGGATGCTCGTCCATCCGGACCGACAGACCGCCGTCTCCCGTGAAAGCGACGTTCTGTACGGAGCGCCCGGCGCGCGTACTGACGTCCACGGCGAGCGGGTCACGGCTGACCGTGACGTACAGGCGCCCCATGCGCCGGACCACGATGCCGTCGACCTCTCGTAACGAGAAGCGGTATTTCGGCGGTTCCTGTTCGGGCAGCGTGCGCGGCGGCGGCCGGTCTGCCGCATCGTCGAGCGCTGACAGCGTCACGCGAAGGCCGTGCTCGCCGGCAGTCTGTACCGTGAGTTCCGCCGGGTCTCCCGCGGCTGTGGTGATGACCTCGGCGTGAGCTGCCGGCCCGACAAGCAACGCAGCGACGACAATACGGAGCCGAAGGGTATCGCGAACCGAAGGCTTGATGGGCTTGCTCAACTGTCGTCCGGTGGGAAACGGCGGTTTCGAGGCCGAACGATGCAACACTTGACGGGAAATTCCAATCCCGCGCGAGCGTCAGGCGCGGCGCTGCCTGAAGCGCTTCACTTTGGCGGCATTTCCGCAAGTCTTCATGCTGCACCAGGTGCGGGAACGGTTTTTCGAGGTATCGATGAACAGCCAACCGCAGCCTTCGGTGTCGGGGCATTGCTTGACGCGGTCCAGCGGCCCGTGCTCGAGAAGTTCCGCTGCCTGCCACGCCACCGGCCCGAGTATGGCGCGGGGCGGCGCGCCGCTGAAATCCCAGCCGCAGGTGATCCTGCCGTTTTGCGCGGTGAGTCTGCGCCAGCGGGCGGTTTCGCGGATCAGGTCGGTCAAGTCATCCAGTGCGTCCTGCGGCAATGGCTGTCCGCAGGCCACTGCCCGGAATAGCCGGTGCAGGGTCTCCCTCAGCTGGAGGACCCGCCGGTGTGCCGACGCGGCTGCGCGGCCGCTGCCGCGGAGCAGCGCGCGCGTGCCGACCGGCCCGATCAGTCCGGCCATTCGGTGCCACTGCAGCACTTCGTCGTAGCCGCGCAGGTATTCGGCGCCGGCGTCCTCGCCGGCCCACGCGTGGACGGTGTTGACGAAATCCAGGACCGGGTGGCCGCCCACCCACTCGAGGTCCTCCAGCCTGCGGCTCGTGGTTTCCACGTAACCAGTATAACACTATTGACAGGTTACGTCGGCTTTCCTAGACTCGTAACCTCTGAAGGCCATTTTACTGGTTATACCGAGGAGGCGGCCATGAATCCCTGGGACATCGATCCGGACCTTTACCTGCCTGTATTTCGCCCGTTGACCAGAAGACTGATGGCGTGGCTGAAAGACCGGCGCCGGCGCCGGGCGGCGGCTGCCGCCGGCTGCCTGGTCGGTTGCCGGGGGTAGGGCCATGCATCACAGCAGGCTGAGCACTTTGATGATCGACTGCCTCGACGACACGTTCGAGGAAAGCGTCGCGTTCTGGTCGCAGGCGCTGGGGATGCCACGCCCGCGACGACCCGCGAAGAACCAGCGCTACCTGAGCCTCGGCAAACTCGAGGGACCGATTCGGGTGAGCCTGCAGCGCGTGGACTCGAATCCCGGCTACCACCTGGACCTCGAAACGGATGCGGTACCGGCGGAGGTGGAGCGGCTGGAGACGCACGGCGGCCGGCGGAAGTACAGGATCAAGCGCTGGTGGGTGATGGAGGATCCCTCCGGCAACGCCTTTTGCGTCATCCGCCCGGAATCCGAAGGGTTTCCGGCGCATGCGCGCCGCTGGCAGGACTGAGGCCGCGATCCCGCGCCGCCGCTGCGCGGCGGCGCCTGATGCCTGGATGTTGACGGGTGCCTCCGGCCGCCGTACTTTGTCGTCGGACGTCCCGTCAGTCGCGTCGGGACACTCATCCAGCCGATACATCCCGAGGTTGCCGGAGACCAGCCGCGCGCCGTGCGCGCGAGCGCTTGCATGGAGGTGGACCATGGTCGGACACGTCACGAACATCGAAAAGGACACCCTGGAGAACGAGGATTATCGACGGGTCCTGTTCACGGGCAGGAATACCCAGCTCGTCCTCATGACGCTGGCGCCGGGCGAGGAGATCGGCCGCGAGGTGCACGAGGAACACGACCAGTTCATCCGCGTCGAGACCGGGACCGGCAAGGTCGAGATGAATCGGGAAGAACACGAGCTCGCGGACGGCGTCGCGGTAGTGATCCCGGCGGGCACCGAACACAACGTCGTCAACACCTCGTCCAGCGACAAGCTGCGGCTGTACACGCTCTACAGTCCGCCGGAGCACCCGGACGGGACGGTCCACCACACGAAGGCTGACGAACCCGCCGAACACTGAAGCTCCGCCGGTGCTACGTGCCCCCACCGCCGAGCGCGACGAAGTCACCGCTGAAACGGGCCACCGCGCGCCCGTCCTGCTCCAGCGTCGCGCACACGGAAATCCTCGCCTTGCCCCTGCGCGCGAGCGTGCCGGTGAAGCGCGGCCACTCACCCGGAGCACGCAGCGACGACCGCGCCACGAAGGCGCCGGTAACCGGCCGGTCGTAGCTCATCTCGTTGCGCTGGATGACGAGCGGTGCGGAAATGCCGGCGCGTTGCAGGCGCAGATGCAGGAGCGCCCACGCCGCCAGGATGGCGACCGCGGACGCACTGCCGCCGAATACCGTCTCGCGGTGATTGATATTCGGCCCGAGCGGCGCGGCGACGGCGACGACATCGTCGCTCGCCTCGACCACGGACACCTGCATGGCCTTCGACAGGGGTATGTGCCGATGCAGGTACTGCTCGAGCTCGGCGGGTGACATAGAACGCTCCAATAGCCGGCCGCGGCCGGCAGGGCTCCTTGTACATCCGCATCGGCAGCGTGTAAACGGCAGCGCGGGATGAACGGCCCCGGGCGGACCCGTTCCAGGTCCGGTTTGACGCACGGCGTCCTGCGGGTCCGCCGGTTACAGCTCGTTTTCGTCCGGCTCGAACTCCTGGTCGACCTCCGGTACCGACTCGAGCTGCTCGCTCGACAGCGTCGTCTGGACTTCGCCATCGGGCGTCAGGGACAGGCGCGACAGCGGCAGCGAGATCTCCCGCTCGCCGGTGCCGAGAAATCCGATCAGGCGAATCCGCGCCGCTGTCTCATCGTGCCGGCGGCTGTACGCCACATCCACGACTTCCCCAACCGTCTCGCCGTTGGCGGACAGGACCTCCCGGCCGATCAGGTCGCCGCCGACCGGCTCGCCGCGCTCCGGCTCGGGCGGGACGATGTCCTGCGCCGTGACGGCATCGTCCGGCCCGGGTGCGGGATCGGGCTCGCCGCCGTGGGCGAAGGCCGCGGCCGCAATGCACAGCACTGCCGGCAACGCCAGCGTCCGCCGGTGCCGCGCGGCGGATGCGAAAGCTGAAATGCTCACGAGAGCCTCCTCGATGGTCGTCGCTGGAGCCATAAATCCTGCAATATCCGTGCCTGTCCGCGGCCGGCTGGCGCCCGCCGCGCGGGAAAGGTTCCCTGGTTCCCGGTTTTGATGCAGTCTGCTGGCCTGATGAAGGTCGATCGGTTCATTCGGCTTGCGTTCGCCCTGTTGATACTGCTGGCGTTCCTGGTCGGCGTTGCCGCGCTCCTGTGGGTCACGGAGTCGTTCCTCAACCTGTGGGAACGGCTCGCCGGCGGCCCGGCGCTATTGCGTTACGGCTACGTCGCGGTGCTCCTCGCGCTGGCGGGTGCGGCAGCGTGGCTGGTCTGGAAGCTTCTCGTGCGCCGGCCGCCGGCGGCGCGGCAACGGCGCCGGGCACCCCTGACGCGCGCGGAGATCGAGTCGCGTCTGCGCGCGGCGGACGAGGCGGGAGTCGATACGGCCGGGGCGCAGGCGGAGCTGCGCGAGCTCGCAGCCCGGCAGCTGGAGCACTCGGTACACCTTTGCTTCTTCGGCGAGATCAGCTCGGGCAAGAGCTCGCTCATCAAGGCGCTGGTCCCGGAAGCCGACGTGACGATCGACGCGGTCGGCGGCTCCACGCTCGACATCCGCCATTACCGGTGGCGCGACGATGCCGGCACGAGAATCCTGCTGACGGACGTACCGGGCACGGGTGGGACGGAGGCGGGTCTCGACCGGGTGGCGGAAGAGGAGGCGCGACGGGCGCACGTGGTGATCTTCGTCTGCGACGGCGACCTGACGCGGCCGGAGAAAAAGGCCGTGCAGCGGCTGCTCGAGCTGGGCAAGCCGATGGTCCTGGTGCTGAACAAGTCCGACCGCTACGACGCGCGGGAACAGGCCCTGCTCATGGAGCGCCTCCTCGATCACCTGGGCGACCTCGGCAGCGATCCCGGCCGTGAGCGCGTCGTCGCGGTCTCCGCCGGCGGGCAGGCCGATGTGGTCGAGAGGCTGCCGGACGGGACGGAGCGCGTCGCGCGGCGTGAACGGCCCGCCGACGTCGGCGTGCTGGTCGTGGCCGTGAATCGGCTGCTCGAGGAGCAGGCCGCGGAGCTCGATGCCCGCCGCGACCGCGCGGTTTTCGGGCTCGCCGCGGAAAAGCTCGACGAGGCGGAGCGGCGTTACCGGGACCAGCGCGCCGAGCAGATCGTGCGCAGCTCGACGCGACGGGCGGTCGTCGGTGCGCTCGCCGCCATCAGCCCGGGGACCGACATCATTATTCAGGGCTACGTCGGGACCACGATGACCCGTGCGCTCTGCAGGCTCTACGGGGCGGCGCCGCGCGACCTCGAGATCGAGCAGTTCCTGTCGCTCAGCCAGAGCCGCGTCGGCCGAACCCTGCCGCTCACGCTGGCCGTTGCGGGCAACGGCCTGAAAGCCTTTCCCGGAGTCGGCACGGTCGCCGGCGGTCTGGTGCATGCGGTAGCCTACGGCCTCATCTTCGACGCTCTGGGCCGGACGCTCGTGCACTCGTTGAAGCAGCACGGCGAACTCGAGCCGGAGACGGCGGCGAAGGAATTCGAGGAAGGCATCAGTGAACATATTGAGGCGGGCGCTAGACACGTTGCCAAAATGGCGCTTGCCGTGGAGGAGCAGCGGCGCCGGGAGCCCGGCACCGACCGACGCTGACGGCGGCGCCCGCCACCTGACCCTCGCCAGCGAAAGCCTGCAGGAACTGGTGGGCGACCCGCGCCTGCCGCCCGGCATTCGCGACTCGCTCGCGCACGACTACGAACAGGTGCAGGTGATGCTGGAGAAGCTCCGGCACGGCCACCTGCACGTCGCCGCCGTCGGCCGGGTCAGCACCGGCAAGTCTTCGCTGCTGAACGCGCTGATCGGCGAGCGGCTGTTCTCCGTCAGCCCGCTGCACGGGGAGACCCTGCGTTCCAGCATGCAGCCGTGGCCGCAGGTGGAGGCTGGCGGCGTCTACCTCATCGATACGCCGGGGCTCGACGAGGCGGGCGGCGAGGAACGGGAGCGGCTGGCCACCGAAGTGGCCCGGCGGGCCGACCTCGTCGTCTTCGTGCTGGACGGCGACGTCGCCGAAAGCGAGTTGCAGGCGCTAAAGACCCTGGTGGCGGAGGGGCGCCCGGTGATCGTCGCGCTGAACAAGGAGGACCTGTACAACCGGGAAGAGCTCGACGCCCTGCTGCGATCGGTGCGCCGGCGGGTTGCCGGCCTGGTCGGCCCGGGAAACGTCGTCGCCGTCGCCGCCGATCCGCGACCCCAGCCGGTGGTGGAGGTCGGCGAGGACGGGCGCGAGACGCTGACCGAGCGGCTCCGCTCGCCCGACACGGAAGCGCTGCGCCTGCGCCTCTGGGAGGTCGTGCAGGCGGAGGGCAAGACGCTGGCCGCGCTGAACGCGAGCCTCTTCGCCGCCGACCTGAGCGACCGGGTGGGGCGCCGAATACTCGAGGCGCGGCAGGAAATCGGCGAGAAGGTGGTCCGCACCTACTGCATCGCCAAGGGCGTGGCGGTCGGCTTCAACCCCGTGCCCGTCGCGGACCTGTTTGCCGCCGCCTTCGTCGACGTCGGCATGGTGGTGCATCTCGCCCGCGTCTACGATCTGCCGCTCAGCCGCCGCGAAGCGGGCTCGCTGGTGCGGGTGATCGCCGCCGAGGCAGCCGCGCTGATGGGCAGCGCCTGGGCCTTGCATTTCGTTTCCAGCGCGCTGAAAGTCGGGACTCTCGGGCTCTCGACGATCCTGACCGCGGGCGCCCAGGGTGCAATCGCCTGGTACAGCACCTACGTGGTCGGCCGGGTCGCCGGCGAATATCTCGCGAACGGCAAGTCCTGGGGCGAGGGCGGTCCCAAGAAAGTGGTCGCCGAGATCCTCGAGAGCCTGGACAAGGAGTCGGTGCTGCGGGAGGCGCGGCAGGAGATCCGAGCGCGCCTCGGGATGAGTGCTGCCCGGTAGGCGGCGGCACTATTCATGAACCGGTCGACGGCGGTCGCAAGCGAAGGCTCGTCCGGGGGGAGTCCCTTTCAGGAACGCCGTGAACCCGTCCATGGGGGCTTCGGGCGAAACATCCCTGTTTCGCACGATCCTGAAAGGGACTCCCCCCGAACAAGCCTCCGCCTCCCACCGATGTTGCCGGTTCATGAATAATGCGGACGGTAGTCGCTGTGACACGCAGATGGAGCGCTGTCGCGAAAACTTGGGACGCGGTGCTCGAAGGACAGGGAGGCAGTCGTGCCGAAGGCTGGAACGCAGGAGCGGATGGAGCGAATCCGGGCGACGGTGCGGGACATTCCCGAAGGCAGCGTCGCGAGCTATGGCCAGGTCGCGGCGCTCGCCGGCATTCCGCGCGGCGCGCGCCAGGTGGGCTATGCCCTGCGGCACCTGCCGGAGGGCTCCGACGTGCCGTGGCACCGCGTGGTGACGGCGTCGGGGAGGCTGGCGTTCGAGCCGGGGAGCCGAGCCTGGAAGCGACAGAAAGGGCGACTGGCCGAGGAGGACGTGCCGGTGCTCGACGGGCGCATCAACATGGCGAAGTACCGCTGGCAGCCGCAGCTCGATGAGTTACTGTGGAAGCCTTCGGCACTCTGGGACCGGGAGGTGAAGGAATGACGACGCCCGCAGTGTATTTTTCGCACGGTCAGGAGAGCGGGCCGTGGGGCACGAAAATCCAGGCCATGGCCGCGGCCGTCGAGGAACTCGGGTGCCGGGCGGAAAGCGTCGATTACCGCGGTATCGAGGATCCGGCGGGGCGCGTGGCGAAGCTGATCACGGAGGCCGGACGGGCGAGCGAGCCGGTCGTGCTCGTGGGCTCCAGCATGGGCGGGCACGTGGCGACAGCGGCGGCTCCCGCGGTGCGCGCCGTCGGTCTGTTCCTGCTGGCGCCGGCTTTCTATCTCGAGGAGATGCCGGGCGGGACGCCGCCCGCGCCGGCGGTCCCGGTAACCATCGTGCACGGCTGGCGCGACGACCTCGTGCCGGTCGAGAACAGCATCCGCTACGCGCAGAACTGCCGGGCGACGTTGCACGTCGTCGACGGCGACCATCGCCTCACGGAGAACATCGGGGACATCACCGAGTGGCTGCGGCAGCTTATCCGGCGTTTCGCCTGATGTACGCCAGCATCCCGGTGAGCCCCGGCGTCCGGTCCGTGATCACGTAGGTCGGGATCGCCTGCATGTACGTGCGATAGCGGTTCTTGTCCTCGAAGCGCTCGCGGAACGTCGACGCCTGTATCTGCTCGATATTGTCCGGCACGATACCGCCGGCGATGTAGAGCCCGCCGTAGGCGCCCGTCGTGAGCGCGAGGTCGGCCGCCACGCTGCCGAGAAAGCGATAGAACTGCTCCATCGTCGCGCGGCACTTGCGGTCGACGGTGCCGCTGGTGATCTCCCGGGACGTCTTCATTTCGCCGCCGTGCATCGCGCTGTGCAGCGCAATGATGCCGGGGCCGGACAGGACGCGCTCGGCCGAGCAGTGTCCGTAGCGCTCGCGCAGCCGCGCGATGATCCTTTCCTCGGTCTCGTCGCGTGCAGGAAGCGTGACGTGTCCTCCCTCGCCGCGCATCGCCACGCCGCCGTCGCCGTCGGCGATCCAGGCGCCCACGCCGAGGCCGCTGCCGGGGCCCAGCGTCGCCCGGGTCCCCTCACGGTAGGCTCGCGACTGGCCGATTTCGACCCGGTCCTTGCTGCCGATGTTCGGCAGCGCGTAGGCGACGGCGTGGAAATCGTTGATGATGTCGAGGCGCGCGAGGTCGAGCCGCTCGGCGAGCTCCAGCCTGTTGAAGCGCCACTCGCGGTTGGTCATCTGCACGTCGTCGCCGTTGATCGGCGCCGCGATCGCTACGGCGCCCGCTTCAGGCCGGGTCTTGCGGCGCGAGACGTAGTGATCCAGCAGGTCCTTCAGCAACGCGAAATCGTCGTTCTGCACCACTTCCAGTTCGGCCGGCCGCCGATCCCCGGGGCGGCACACCGCGCAGCGCGACGAGGTGGCGCCGACGTCGGCGATCAGCCAGACAGTGTCAGCCTTCAACTCTTTCGCCATTGCCCTTCTTTGCGGCGCGCAGCGCGCTGATGAACCGGTCCCGCCACGCGACGATATCGTTTTTCCTCAGAATGCGCATCATTTCCTCGTAACGCTGCCGCCGCTCCGCCAGCGGCATCGTCAGCGCCCGATTGATGCCGTCGGCGACGTCGTCCACGTCGTAAGGATTGACGAGCACGGCGTCCTTTAGTTCATGGGCAGCGCCCGCGAGCGTCGACAGCACCAGCATCCCGGGATCGGCGGGGTCCTGTGACGCGACGAACTCCTTGGCAACGAGGTTCATGCCGTCACGGATCGGCGTCACCAGGCCGGCGTTTGCCACGCGGAACAGGCCCATCAGCGACTTGCGGCTGGTGCCGCGGTTGATGTACTTGATCGGCACCCAGTCGAGCGTGGCGTAGCGCCCGTTGATCTCGCCGGATGTCTGCTCGAGCCGCGCGCGGATCTCGTCGTACGCGCGGACACCGACGCGCGTCGGTGGCGCGATCTGCGTGTACGAGACGGTCCCGCGGGTGTCGGGGTAGCGCTCGAGCAGCCGCTCGTAGGAGCGAAAACGCTGCTCCAGTCCCTTGCTGTAGTCGAGGCGGTCGACGCCGATGATGAAGCGGCGTTTGCCGAGGCTTTGCAGCGTCCGCAGGACTTCGGATTCGCTCTGGGTCTCGGCGGCGAAGCGCATCAGCCCGTCGACGTCGACCCCGATCGGGAACACGTCCGCGTGCAGCGTCCCGCTGCCGGAAGTAATCGTGCCGTCATCGCCCACGCTCGCCCCGACCTCCGGTTGCGACACGGCTTCGCGGAACGACGCGAGATCCCGCTCCGTGTGGAAGCCCACCAGGTCGTAGGCGCACAGGGCCCGGAGCACGTAGTTGCGGTCCGGCAGCACCTGCAGGACGTCGAAGCCGGGGAACGGCACGTGCAGGAAAAAGCCGATCGGGAGGTCGACGCCCGCCTTTCTCAGTTCCCAGGCGAGCGGGATCAGGTGGTAGTCGTGTACCCAGATGTGATCGTTGTCTTCGAGCAGGGGAATGAGCTTGCGCGCAAACGTGGTGTTCACGCGACGATAGGCGTCGAAGTCGGCGCGCCTGTACTGGATGAAGTTCAACAGGTAGTGGAAGAGCGGCCACAGCACCCTGTTGCTGAAGCCGTTGTAATAGCCCTCGTAGTCGATTTTGTTGAGGTCGATCCCGATGAACCGGATGTTGCCGTGATCCTCGATTTCCGGCGCATGCGTCTCTCCCTCCGTCAGCTTACCGTTCCAGCCGAACCAGATGCCGCCGTGCTCCCTGAGTGCCCCGAGCACACCGACCGCGAGCCCGCCCGCGGCCTGGTCGCCCTCGCTGGGATTCGCGACCCGGTTCGATACCGCTACGATCCGATAATCGTCGTCACCGCTCACAGGACGTCCTCCCAGGTGCGGCTGAGCCGCACCGCTGCATTGATGATGCCGGCCATGCTGTAGGTCTGCGGAAAATTCCCCCAGTGTTCGTGCGTGAGCGGGTCGATGTCCTCGGAGAGCATGCCCAGCTCGTTCCTCGACGCCAGCATGTTGTCGAACAGCTCCCGTGCCTCGTCCATCCGCCCGACGCTCGCCAGCGCGTCGATGTACCAGAACGTGCAGACGTTGAACGCGTTCTCGGGCGTACCGAAGTCGTCTGCGGCGCTGTAGCGGAACATGTGCCGCCCCCGTCTCAGTTGCGACTCGATCGCTCTGATCGTCGAGGAGAACCGCGGGTCGTCCTTCGCGAGAAAGCCCAGCTCGTGCATCGTCAGCAGGCTCGCGTCCATCTCGGGACGGCCGAAAGCCTCGGTGAAGCTTTGCTGCTTCTCGTCCCAGGCTGCTTCGCAGATATAGCGATGTATCGTCGCGGCCTTGCGGCCCCAGTAGAGTGCCCGGTCGGGCCTTCCCATGTGCGACGCGATCCGCGTCAGGTGGTCGCAGCCTGCCCAGCACATGATGCTCGAGAACGTGTGGACACGGGTGCGACCCCGGTACTCCCAGAGGCCGGCGTCCGGTTCCTTGTAGAGCACCGCCGCCCGCTCGCCCAGCTGCTCGAGGCGATAGAAGAGCGAGTCCAGACCCGAGCGGCGCAGGCGCTGGTCGAAAAAGTAGCGGGTCGCTGCCAGTATGACGGCACCGTAGACGTCGTTCTGGATCTGCGTGTACGCGCCGTTGCCGACCCGCACCGGCCCCATTCCCCGGTAGCCGTCGAGGCTGGTGATGTCGCGCTCCGACAGCTCCGCGCGGCCCGTGACGCTGTACACCGGCTGCAGGGGCTCCGCGGCGCTCGTCGAGACGTTGATGATGTAACGGAGATACTCCTCCATCGTCTTCGTCGCGCCGAGGCGGTTGAGCGCCTGCACCACGAAGTAGCTGTCGCGAAGCCAGCAATAGCGGTAGTCCCAGTTCCTGCCGCTGTGCGCCGCCTCGGGGATGGATGACGTGATCGCTGCGATCACCGCGCCGGTATCCTCGAACGTGCAGAGCTTAAGGGTAATGGCCGCGCGAATCACGGCCGACTGCCACTCGAAGGGGATCGCGAGACCGCGGACCCACAAGCGCCAGTAGCGCTCGGTCTCCTCGAAATGGCGCCGGTAGTTTTCGTAGACGGACTCCTGGATCGTCTCGTCCGGTCCCAGGATCAGGTGCAGCGAGCGGTCGAGGACGAAGTACGTCTGCTCGAGGACATAGGTCAGCGAGGCGTCCGTCGTGAGGCGCAGGTTGAGCTTCGGCGCCAGGTAACGGATATGGTTGCTGCCGTGCGTGATGCTGCAGGCTTGTGCGCCGTACTCGTAGGTGGGATACAGGCGGATGCGGATCCGGGGTTGTCCGCTCACCGGTCTCAGGCCCCGCACCAGCATGACCGGGTTGAACATGCGTCCGAGATGCTGGTAGCGCGGTGCGAAGTCGGTGATGGCCACGGCGTTCCCGTGCCTGTCGCGCAGCACGGTTTCCAGGATGGCGGTGTTCTCGTGGTAGAACTGCTCCGAGCTTTCGAAGTCCGCGAGGTCGACGTCAAAGTAGCCGGGAACGTCCGGGCTCTGCTCCGAGCGCAGCAGGCGGCAGAATACCGGATCGCCGTCGAATTGCGGCATGCAGGCCCAGACCATAGCGCCCTTGCGGTCCACCAGGGACGTGATCTGGCAATTGCCGATGGCTCCGAGGTTCAAATCACTCACGATGCATCCAACCCGTTCCTTCTCGAACTCGCGCTATCCGGGGACTTGCAGGCAGGCTACAGGGCTGCACCAAAAGGGCCAGTCTCTGCGTCGATTGTAACTGCCGCCGGCCGCCTCGCTCGCGCAGGACGCCGCATGATAAGGGCTTCTACGCCGGTTCGCGACGGCCGGTCCGTTCAGCCTACAGCAGGTTCAATGCCGATTGCAGCCATGTGCGGAGGTCGGAGACGTTGCCGAGCTGCCATTTCGCGGCGCTGTCGGCGGCGTCGCCAATGCGGATCGACAACCCGCCGAGCTCGTTCACCACGGCGAACCCGTGCTCGTCCGTCACGTCGTCGCCAGCGAAGACCGGCCGCCGACTGTGAAACGGCTCCCGTTCCATGAACGCCCGGATCGCACTTCCCTTGTCGGCTGCGTCGGGCAGGAACTCGACGACCATCTTGCCGCGCTGCAGATGGAATCCGTCGCCCGTCTCGCGCTGTATGGCCTCCATCGCGGCGACCACCTGGTCCTCCAGCTCCGGCCTGTTTCGGTAGTGCACGCTGACGGAAAAGGGCTTGTGCTCTACCAGGAGCCCATCGTGCCCGGCGGCGAAGGCCTCGACCCGCTCCACGCACTCCCGGGGCAATGCGTCGGCCTTGCGCGTCACCGAGCCGTCGGGGAAGCGCTGCTCCAGTCCGTGAGAGCCGGCGGCGGCCACCTCGAACGATCCGAAAATCCCGTCGATCTGTTCCAGGCTGCGACCGCTGATCAGCGCGAGCGCGCCACCGTACTTTTCGTTGAGTTGACGCAACAGCACGAGCAGCCGCCGATCCGCCGTCACGAGGTGTGGCTCACTGTCGATTTCCAGCAGCGTGCCGTCGACGTCGAGAAACCAGGCCCAGTGATGATCGGCGCTATCGGGTGATGGCGGTCGGCTCATGCGTATTGTTGTTTCCTTGCCTGCCGTTCCTGTACGGCGCGCACAGCATTGCGCAGCACAGGTGTTAAATCAACGGTATGCCAAGCTTTTGTTTTATGTAACATTGGCCCCTCATGAGCGCAGCCAGACTATTCTTCCGCCCCTGGTACTGGGCGGTCGGCAAAGTGCTCGGCATCTGGGTACGGCCGACGGTACATCCCGACGATCCCGCCGGGATGCTGGGGCGATGCAGCGGGCCCGTCTGCTATGTGCTCGAAACCGGCGGACTGGCCGATACTCTGGCGCTCGAGCGCGTCTGCGAAAGGCTCGGGCTCCCGTCGCCCTCCGCCCCGCTCGCGGTCGGCGAACTGCGCGAGCCGAGCCTGGTCGTGTTGCGTCGGATGGAAGGGTTTTTCCTGCGGCGGAAACGAGCGACGACGTCGATGCGCCTGAAGCGCCTCGTCGAAGCGGCGCTGGAAAACCGGGGAAGCGAGCTGCAACTGGTGCCGGTGGCGATCTACTGGGGCCGGGCGCCCGACAAAGAGAGTTCCTGGTTCAAGCTGCTGTTCCTCGAGAACTGGCAGGTCATCGGGCGAACGCGCAAGTTCTTTGCCACGATCGTGCACGGCCGCAACACGCTACTGCGTTTCGGCGAGCCCCTGGCGCTCGGGGCGATCATCGAAGGCGGTGGCGAGCCGGAGCTCGCCTGGCGCAAGGTCTCACGCATCTTGCGGGTGCACTTTCGCCGGCGGCGCACGGCGACCCTCGGGCCCGACCTGTCCCACCGGCGCACTCTCGTCAACCACGTGCTGCGGGACCCGGCGGTGCGCCAGGCGATTGCGGCGGAAGCCGGCGACCGCCGCGCCATGCTGGAGCGGACGAATTACCGGGCGCGGCGATACGCGGAAGAGATTGCCGCGCACATCTCGTATCCGACGATCCGATTTATCGAACGGTTCCTGAGCTGGCTCTGGAACCGTATCTACGACGGCATCGTGCTCAACAACGTCGAACGCCTGCACGAGGTCGCGAGCGACCACGAGCTGGTCTATGTCCCCTGCCACCGCAGCCATTTCGATTACCTGCTCCTCGGGTACATCGTCTATCACCAGGGCCTGAGCATTCCGCACACTGCGGCGGGCATCAACCTGAACATGCCGGTCATCGGATCGATACTCCGGCGCGGGGGCGCATTCTTCCTGCGGCGCAGCTTCAAGGGCAACCGCCTGTACGCGGCTGTCTTCAACGCCTACCTGCATCAGATACTGAGCCGTGGGCATTCCATCGAATACTTTGTCGAAGGCGGGCGCAGCCGGAGCGGGCGCCTGCTGCCGGCAAAGGGCGGCATGCTGTCGATGACCGTCAACTCGTTCCTGCACATGCCCCGGCGGCCGATCGTGTTCGTGCCGGTCTACTTCGGCTACGAAAAGCTGATGGAGGGCGACTCCTTCATCAGCGAGCTCGGGGGCGCGGAAAAGCAGAAGGAGTCGCTGTTCGGGCTGCTGCGCTCGGTGCGGGCATTGCGGGAGAATTTCGGTCAGGTGTACGTCAACATCGGCGAGCCGCTGTCCCTCGAGACGCTGCTCGACGAGATGAATCCCGACTGGCGACAGGCACCCTTCGGTGAGGGCGAAAAGCCGGCCTGGCTGGAGCAGGCGATACGCACGCTCGGCGAACGGGTCATGCAGCGCATCAACGCGGCCGCCGCGGCGACCCCGGTCAGCCTGCTGGCGTCCGTGTTGTTGTCGACGCCCAAGCAGACGATGGGCGAGCTGGAGCTCGAGCGTCAGCTTCAGTTCTGCCTGGATCTCCTCGCTCGCTTTCCCTACGCGGACACCGTCACCTGGCCGGCGCGCTCCCCACAGGAGATCATCGCCCACGGCGAGCACATGAAGCTCGTGGAGCGAACGCCGCATCCCCTCGGGGACGTTCTGCACATGCGCGAACGGCAGGCCGTACTCATGACCTATTTCCGCAACAACGTGCTGCACCTTTTCGCGATTCCCGCCTCCATCGCGTGTTGCTTCATCCAGGGACGGCGGCTCGAGCACACGGAGCTGCAGCGGCTGGTGCGGCTGATCTATCCGTTCATGCAGCGCGAGCTGTGTCTCAAGTGGCGGTTGGAGGAGATCGACGAGGTCACGACGGCCGGCATCGATGCGCTCGTCGACCTGGAGATACTCACGCGTTCCCGCGATGGCCTGACGCTGATCCGGCCGCCCGCCGGATCGGCACGCGCGTTCCAGCTTCTGATGCTCGGACAGTCCATCGTGCCGATGCTGCAGCGGTTCTACGTCGTGATCGCCCTGCTTTTCCGCAACGGCTCGGGAACCCTGACCCGTATCCAGCTGGAAAATCTCTGCCAGCAGACGGCGGAGCGTCTGTCGATGATCTACGGCCTCCATTCTCCCGATTTCTTCGACAAGTCGCTCTTCCGCGATTTCATCGCGACGCTGCGCCGGCAGGACGTGCTGCGCACGAACGAGGCCGGGCTGCTGGAGTTCGATGAGGATATGAACCGTATCGGCGACGATGCAAGACTGGTGCTGGCCGAGGAAATCCGCCACAGTATTCTTTCGCTGACTTTCTCGGAGGCGCAGGCGGATCCGGTGGCATGAAGGTCGTCTCGTTCTACCGCTTTACGGATGTCGAAAGGCCGGAGCAAACGCAGCGCGAGTTGCAGTCGCTCTGTGAGCGCGAGGGTGTCCTCGGCACGATCCTTGTTGCTGCGGAGGGCGTCAACGGCACTCTGGCAGGGCCGCAGGACGCGCTCGAGCGGGTGCTGGCGCGCCTGCAGGAGCTGCTTCGCCTGGACGATTCGCTCGAATGCCGCTGGACGCCGGCGTCGTCCGCGCCGTTCCGGCGGATGCGAGTCCGCGTCAAGGAGGAAATCGTTTCGCTCGGACGACCGGACCTGCGGCCGCAAGCGGGAACAGGCCGCCACGTGGCGCCGGCGGACTGGAACGCGCTGATCGAGAGACCGGATGCACTGGTCATCGACACGCGTAACCATTACGAAGTCGAGATAGGCAGCTTTCCCGGCGCCGTCGATCCCGGCACGGACAGCTTCCGGCAGTTCCCGGCGTTCGCCGACAGCCTCGCGCCGGCTGACCGGGATCGGCCCGTGGCGATGTTCTGCACCGGCGGCATCCGTTGCGAAAAAGCGTCGGCGCTCCTGCTCGAGCGGGGCTTCCGCGAGGTCTATCAGCTGCAGGGCGGGATCCTCAATTACCTCGAGCGGATGGGCGGTGAAGACAATCGCTGGCGGGGCGAGTGCTTCGTCTTCGACAGCCGCGTTGCCGTCGACCGCGACCTGGCCGAGGGCGAGTACGTGCAGTGCCACGCCTGTCGCCGGCCGCTGTCGAGCCATGACCTCGCGTCGCCCGACTATCGCGAAGGAGTGTCCTGCCCCCGCTGTATCGGGGAACTCGGCGACGAGCGAGCGGCCAGGCTGGAGGAACGTCGTCGCCAGGTGGCGCTCGCGCGGCGGCGGGGCGAGGCGCATATCGGCGCCGTGCCGCCGCAGAAACGCCGCGGCTGACGAGGCCGCTCACGGTCGACGCGGCTCCGCCGGCCGCAGCCGGGCCGCATTCCTCACCGATTCACGGGCTCTCGCTTGTCCTTTGTCCGCACAACGCAGTTCCTCACCCGGAAGATCCGTTGTGCGAACAAATGACTTTCCGTCGTGCCGGCGAATCGACGGGGGCGGATGCGGGTCAGGCGGACGGGCCGCCGCCGGTGCGGGCGTCCAGCCAGCCCATGAAGTCCTGGTGCGAAAGCGGCCTGGAGTAGTGGTAGCCCTGCAGCACGTCGCAGCCGAACTCCCGGAGGCGCTCCGCGCAGCGCTCGTTCTCCACGCCTTCGGCCACGACCCGGAGGTCGAAGCCGTGGGCGAGGTCGATGATCGTCTGTATCAACTGGTCGTTCGGACCGTCGTCCAGCATCGCGAAGACGAACGACTTGTCGATCTTCAGCTCGTCCGCCGGGATGTCCTTGAAGTAGGCCAGCGACGAGTTGCCGGTGCCGAAGTCGTCGATGGATATCCCGACACCCGCTTCCCGCAGCTCGTCGAGGACGCGCAGTGCGGCCCCGCCTGTGGAGATGATGCCGTTCTCCGTGACTTCCGCCTTGAGGCGGTCGAGGGGGAGCCCCCAGATGGCCGCCGCCTGCTCGAAGCGCGCCACGATGTCCCCGTGCTCGATCACGCTCGGGGAGAGGTTGACCGACACCGCGACCTGCGGCAGTCGGCCCTGCCAGGCGCGGGCGTCGCGTGCCGCGCAGTGCACGGCGAAATTGGTCAGAGCCTCGATGTGGCCGGTTGCCTCGGCGAGGGGAATGAAGCGGTCGGGAGGCACCTGGCCGAAGCGGCCACTGC
The DNA here is from genome assembly GCA_964611535.1 of uncultured Woeseiaceae bacterium. Lineage (GTDB taxonomy): Bacteria > Pseudomonadota > Gammaproteobacteria > Steroidobacterales > Woeseiaceae > IDS-8. Next base: position 2,586 of record CAZTAE010000008.1, on the reverse strand, counting down.
GCCAGCGCATGAGCGCTTCCGCGCCGCACGGCTCGAGGCTGCGGGCATCGATCAGCGGCTGGTAGTGCAGCTCGAACTCGTCGTTGCCGATGCCGTTGGCGAGCTCGGATTCCATGTCCCAGTCGTCGGTCAGCCGGCGCGAGACCTCGGGCTTGTAGAGCGCGAAGGAGGCGTTCTCCCGGGTTGCCGTTTCGACCGCCAGCTCCGCGCTGCGAAGCAGGAGCTCCGGTGTGTTGCCGTGCTCCGGAAAGATGGCGGCGCCGACCTTCAGCAGCGGGGCGGCGCTGGTGCCTGCTGTTGCCGCCAGCTCGGTGGCAATCTGCGCGATGCGATTGGCAGCCAGCACGATATGGCCCGAATTTCGTACCCGGTCGAGCATGACCGCGTAGCGGTCATCCCCGAGCCGCATCATCCAGTCGCAGTCGCGCAGTATTTTCCGGAGCTCGACCCCGCACCCGGCGACCAGTCGCTGCCCGGTGCCGTAGCCGGCGCTGGTATTGATCCGATTGAGGTTGCTGAGATGAACGACCAGCAGTCCGCGCGGCTTGCCCGTCGGCCGGCACTTCTGCAGGTCGGACTTGAGCCGGCGGAGGAACGGGAGATAGCCGGCCGCGTCCTCTGCGGCCTGCGGGGAAGCAAGATCGGCAATCATCCGAGGAAGTACTCCGCGGGATCGATGCCGTAGGAACCGGGCTCCAGACCCTTGTCGATGTAAAGCACCTGATCGGTGTAGGCGCTCCGGACCTGCAATTGCAGGTCGACGAGCTGGAAATCGCGTTTCAGGTTGTGCTCGGGATCGAGCAACAGGAGGATCTCCGGCTTCAGGCGGTGCCTGCGGTTCTGGGCGACCACCACCGCGACCGAGCCGTCGTTCATCTCGACGAGCGTCCCGGGCGGAAAGAAGCCGATCGACTGTATGAACTGCTCGACCATCTCCGGCTGGAAGGCGGTGCCGGACAAACGATTCATCGAGCGCAGGCAGTCGTACGAGGAGAGCGCTTTCGCGTAAGGCCGATTGGACGTGACGGCGTCGTAATAATCGACGATGGCGGCGATCCGGCCGAGCACGGGAATCTGCTGTTCGGACAGGCCGCGAGGATAGCCGCTGCCGTCGTGCCGCTCGTGATGCGTCCTGACCATTGCGAACACCTCCGGCGTCACGCTGCCCGATTCCTCGAGTATCTCGATCCCCAGCTCGACGTGTCGACGGGCAATTGCCTGCTCGTCGGCGGTGAGAGGGCCGGGTTTCTCGAGTATTTCGCGCGGCACACGGATCTTGCCGATGTCGAGCAGCATCGCGCCGAGTCCTGCGGACTCGATCTCTTCCTTCGGCATGCCGAGGTGACGGGCCATCACCGTGGCCCAGATGGCCGTGGACACCGAGTGGGTATAGAGATAGTCGCTCTCCTCGCGCATGCGCACGAGCCAGCTCATTGCCGAGCGGCTCTTCATGACGCTGTCCACGATGGGATCGACGGCCATTTGCGCGATCTTGACATCGAGCTTTCCGCCGTGCTGCAGGTTATCCATGACCTCGCGGATCAGGATGCAGGCCTGGTCGTGATGATTGCGTGCTTCCGCCAGGTCCCGGCGGAGGTCGCTGATGTCCGTGTAACCCGAGCCCTGCCCGTTGTCGGGGTGGATGCGTTCGGGTGCCTCGCGCTTCGCCCTTGCGTTTCCGGGGGGGGCGCCGCTGACGGCGATGGCCTGCAGATCGATACCCTCGTCGGTTTGCTCCGGATCGATATATACGTACTGGCATTGCCGCCCCAGCTCCGCCACATCTTGCTCGTCCCGGACCGGAAACCCTTGAAACAGAAAGGAAGTTTCGAGCCACGGCCGGTCGAGGGCGGACACGTACATGCCGATCCGGACGTTCCAGACGTCGATCGGCACGAGCCTGTCCTTCATGGTTTTGGCGGTATTGGGCACGGCGAGGGCGTTCCTCTTCCTCCGGGGAAGGCCAGGGCGCACTACAGCAGACGTACGGACGGGTGTCGCGGATACCGATCACAGAACGATTGGGCTTTTGTTCCCAAAAGCGCAGCGCTTCAGGCGTCCAGATCGGGAATCAGCTCGCTTTCGAGTTGGGCGATCATGTCCTTCAGAACCAGACGACGCTTCTTGAGCCGGCGGATTCGAAGCTGGTCAACCAGCGGGTCGTGCGAGAGGCGATCTATGAGGTAGTCGAGGTCCCTGTGGCTGATGCGGAGTTCCCGGAGCCGGGCAAGGTCCCTGAACAACTCGGTGTCGATTTTCTCGTCAGTCATAGATCGCGACAGTCGACGCGTCTGGTGTCACCCCTCCGGAAGGCAATCTTAACGCAGTTGCAGCCCGATCACTCCACTGCCGACACGACCCCCAGCCAGTCGTAGTCCATGGGCCCGAGCGCCATGAAGTGCGGATTGAGGATATCGGGCTTCTCGTTGTAGGCGAGGGAGCTGCCATCGAGCCTCAGCATCGAGCCGCCCGCCTGCTCGAGGACTGCCTGGGCGGCCGCGGTGTCCCACTCGGAGGTGGGCCCGAGACGTGGGTAGACGTCCGCGGCGCCTTCCGCGACCAGGCAGATCTTCAGCGAGCTGCCCA